>JANOCR010000130.1:0-20121 GCA_031412355.1 Ilumatobacteraceae bacterium
TCGCGCCCGAGCGTCGTCGCCCCATCCCCCGGCTGTCCGCGCGGCGAGCTCACCCAGAGAGCGTTCGAGGTCGATCACTGCTGCTCCATCTCGGTCCGTAGACGGGCCAAGGCACGAGCAGTTCTCGATTTCACCGTGCCGACTGCAACTCCCGCGGCACGTGCTGTTTCCGCCTCCGACAATCCGGCGAAGTAGCGGTACGCCAGGACCTGCCGGTCACGCACACCCATGCGACCGAGCGCCAACCCCAAACTGCGTGCATCGTCAGCATCGAGGGCGCTGGTCTCCGGATCCGTCGTCGCCGCAACGACCCACGAGCCGTAGCGCTCGTCGCGAAGTCGCCGGCGATCGCGCCCACGCAGATGGTTCTTCGCCTCATTGGCGACAATTCGCAGCATCCACGATCGAACCATCGACGGATCAGCCAACTTCGGCAACGATCCATGAGCTTTCACAAAGGCCTCCTGGGCAATGTCTGCGGCGTCGACGGTCGAATCACAGATCACGGTTGCCAGTCGAAGCGCAGCCTTCTGATGCCGGCCGACGAGCGCTCCGAAGGCAGCGTCGTCGCCTGCGCGTGCGCGGACAACGAGGTCGGTGTCAGAGGGATCGCTTTGATCTGTGGTCATGGTCGACGAGTTGCCTGTCCTGACACCTCCGGTGTCGGCGAGGTTCCACATGCCACAATCGGGACACTATGCGCCGGGCCCTCATCGTGATCGCCGTGATGCTGCTGCCTGCCTGCCGTGTCGATACCACGATCGACATCTCCATGAGCGAGGACGGCAGTGGCCAGATCACGGTCACGGCGGTCGCCGACGCAGACGTGGTCAACCAGGCGCCTGGACTTGCCGATGATCTGCGGTTCGACGACGCCGGAGCTGCAGGTTGGACGGTCACGGGTCCCACCGCTGCAACCGATGGAGGCCTGCGGGTGGAGCTTGCCCACGACTTCGCCAACCCCGAGGAAGCAACGGCGCTGCTGCAGTCGATCAACGGTTCCGGGGGGCCGCTGCACGGAGTCGCCTTGGCTCGCGCCGTCGACGAGGGTGGAACGACCGTCTCGCTGACCGGTTCGCTGCGAATCGACGGATTGGCTGCATTCGCTGACCCCGACGTGCTCGCCGCAATCGGGGCCACGCCCTACGCCGAAGAGGTGGCCGCCGCAAGCATCAGCCCGACGCAGGCCGTCGGCGTCACGGTGCGAGCCGGCCTCACGGGCAAGATCAACTCGGCCACGGGCACGGTCACCGACGGCAGCGTGTCGTGGGTCGTGCCACTCGACGGCTCGCAACTCGACCTGGCGACCACCGCCGTCGACAATCACGGCACCGCAAAGATCTGGGGAGTCGCCTCCAGCGCGGCGTTGATCGCCCTGGCCGCGTGGTGCGTACTTGCGGCCGTGTTCATCGCCTGGGTCGTGCGGCAACGCCGCCGGCGCCTGCATCACCGCAGCTCACGCGTCGTGTAACACCCTTTCTATAGGGTCCAACCATCATGTCGAAGCTCCGCCTCGTCTACCGCTGCACCGCCTGCGCCGCCTCATACCCCCAATGGGCGGGCCGGTGCCCGTCGTGCGAGGCATGGAACTCCCTGGTCGAAGATGTCGAAGGCCCCGATCCCGACGTCGCCATGCTCATTGCCGCCACCTCTACCGCGACTGCTACCGCCATGCCGATCGCCGAAGTCGACACGCTTGTCAGTGGCCCGCAGTCGACCGGCATCGACGAACTCGATCGTGTGCTCGGCGGCGGCCTCGTCCCCGGTGCCGTCTCATTGCTCGGCGGCGAGCCAGGCATCGGCAAGAGCACTTTGCTCCTGCAGCTCGCTGCTGCCTGGCCCACCCGCACGCTGTACGTCAGTGGCGAAGAGAGCCCGCAACAGGTCCGGCTCCGCGCCGAACGGCTCGGCGCACTCAGACCCAACCTGTGGCTGCTGTCCGAGACGTCGTTGCCGCACATCCTCGCCGCACTCGACACCGTGCAACCACAGCTTGTCATCATCGACAGCATCCAGTCCGTCGCAGACCCCGACCTCGGCTCGGCACCCGGCAGTGTCGTGCAGGTGCGTGGGTGCACGCACCGCCTGGTGGGCGAGGCCAAACGACGCGGCATTCCCATGGTGTTGGTTGGGCACGTCACCAAAGACGGCGCGCTCGCCGGGCCGCGCGTGCTCGAACACGTCGTCGACACGGTTCTCAGCTTCGAGGGCGACCGACACCACGCACTTCGGCTGCTGCGCGCCGTGAAACACCGATTCGGCTCGACCAACGAACTCGGCGTGTTCGAAATGGTCGAGCGCGGGCTGGTGGGGGTGCCCGACGCCAGCAGTTTGTTCCTCACCGATCGACGCACCGGGGTTGCCGGCTCGGCGGTCACACCCACGCTCGAAGGGCATCGACCGTTGTTGGTCGAGGTACAGGCATTGACCAACAGGGTCACCTCCGGCGTGCCCCCTCGGCGCAGCGCACAGGGTCTCGATCCTGGCCGCCTGGCGCTGCTGCTTGCCGTGCTCGAGCGACGGGCTCGGCTACCGATGGCCCAACACGAAGTGTTCGCGTCTGCGGTCGGAGGGGTGCGACTGACCGAACCGGGCAGTGATCTGCCGATGTGCCTAGCCATCGTCAGTGCGTTGGGCGATCAACCACTTCCGCCCGATGTCATCTCTTTCGGTGAGGTCGGGCTGGCCGGCGAACTGCGCCAGGTCGTGCATGCATCACGCCGCCTCGCCGAAGCGGCTCGCCTCGGCTTCACGAGAGCCATCGTGCCGGCCAATTCCGCCAACGGGGTCGACGGCATTTCACTGATCCGCGTGTCGACGCTTGCCGAGGCGTTGCGAGCCGTGGGATTGCACGACGTCCGCGGCAAGTAGAATCCCTC
The DNA here is from genome assembly GCA_031412355.1 of Ilumatobacteraceae bacterium. GTDB lineage: Bacteria > Actinomycetota > Acidimicrobiia > Acidimicrobiales > Ilumatobacteraceae > JAENVT01. Next base: position 2,880 of record JANOCR010000130.1, read on the forward strand.
TATGACGAGCCCCGGGCCTCCCACCGACGCCCTGCACGAGGCACTGGCCCTGGTTGCACCGGGCACCCCGCTCCGTGACGGGATCGAGCGCATCGTTCGTGCCAAGACCGGCGCGCTGCTCATTCTCGGCGACGGGCCCGATGTATTGGCGATCTGCAGCGGCGGGTTCCTGCTCGACGCCCCCTTCAGCCCACAGCGCCTCAGCGAACTGGCCAAGATGGACGGCGCGATCATCCTTGGGGCATACGGTCAACGGCTGGCCAGGGCAAACGTGCATCTAGTCCCCGACCCCACCGTGCCGACCACCGAAACCGGTACCCGTCACCGCACCGCCGAGCGCGTCGCTCGCTCGATCCCCGTACCGGTCGTCAGTGTCAGCGAGGAGATGGGTGTCATCAGCGTCTACGCCGGCGGCATGCGGCACCAGCTGCAAGACATCAGCCGCCTGCTCGATCGTGCCAATCAGGCGTTGCAGACGCTCGAGCGGTACAAGGCGCGCCTCGACGACACATTGGAGAATCTCACTGCACTCGAACTGGAAGATGTCGCTACCATCCGCGATGTCGCCTCGGTCGTGCAGCGCGGCGAGATGGTCCGGCGCATCTCCGCCGAGATCGAAACCATGATCGTCGAGCTGGGCGTCGATGCGCGATTGCTGCGCCTCCAGGTCGACGAAGTCAACGGCGAGATCAATCACGAGCTCGAGCTGGTGCTGGCCGACTACCCGCGGATCGCCAACAACTGGGCCGGGCACGGCCTCGACGGCGACTCGCCGGCATCGCCGCGCGGGCTGCGTCTGCTGACGCGGGTCCCGCGAATCACACCACAACTCGCCAACTCGATCGTCGACCACTTCGGCGACCTCGCCAAGTTGCAGCGTGCCACGCCCGCCGAGATTGCCGAGGTCGAAGGCATGGACGCGTCGCTGGCCACTGCTGTGCGGGAAACCCTTGATCGGATAACCGAATCGAGCATCCTCGACCAGTACGCGTGACTTAGTTCGGTACGTACGTCGCTGACTTTCCGGCACCCTCGACGGTGACCACGCCGTCCTCCACGAGCTTCGTCAGGTGGGACAGAACACTTCGTGCTGCGGCCTTGTGCAGTTCTTCGCGCACGTCGGCGTACATCGACCTCACCATCTGCTCGATCGTGGTGACACCGGACCGGACCGCTGCAACGACCTGCGCCTCGCGTTGGAGCCGATGTTCGAGAAAGGCGTGCAGGAAAGGCTTCGGCGCCGTGACCGGCGCGCCGTGGGTCGGCCACAGAGAGATGTCGTCTCGCCCCATCACCTTGCGCAATGAGTCGATGTAGGCACGCATGTCGCCGTCGGGAGGAGACACCACCGTGGTGCTCCATCCCATGATGTGATCGCCGGTGAACAGCGCCCGTTCCTCGTCGAGCGCGTAGCACATGTGATTCGAGGTGTGCCCCGGCGTGTGCACCGCGCGCATCGTCCAACCGACACCCATCGCCGCCACCTCACCGTCGCCGACGCGCACATCGGGTTCGAAATCAGTGTCGGTGGTCTCCTCCAGCGTCACGCCATCCTCGATCGCCTCTTCGAGTTCGGAGTCGGTGTCGAGGCTGCCGTGCGGACCGAACGCAATCGTGGGGGCACCGGTCTCGTCGCGCAGCCACGCAGCAAGCGGCGAGTGATCGGAGTGGCAGTGAGTGACCAGGATGGCCCGCACGCGGGTTCCGTCGAGCGCCGCGGCCAGCGCATCGCGGTGCTCGTCGAGCATCGGGCCGGGGTCGATGACTGCGACGTCGCCGCGGCCGACGATGTACGTACCGGTGCCTAGGTAGGTGTACTTCGACGGGTTGTTGGCGATCACGCGGCGAACCAGCGGCGAGACCGGCACAGCCGCGCCGTAGCGCGGTTCATCGAGAGTGACGAACGGGATCGCGGTCATCGCGTCACCTTACGGCGCGATAGCTCGCACTTCTCCCACGTGTTGGCCATGACCCGAGATGTACTCGGTGACAAATGGGGCGACGACCGAAGTGTCGACGCCGATGGCGTGCAGCGCGGCGAGCATCACGGTCGGTCGCGCCCGATTGCTGCCATCGGCAATCTTCACCGCCACGGCGCGGCCATCCGGCATCGCCGCGGCAAACACACCATCGGCACCGTCTTTGGCCATCAACCCCGGAACGTGGCGCATGAAGTGGGTGACGTCGCGGTTTCGTCCGCCCACCATCTCGGGATGCGTTGTCATGGCGTGATACACGGCCTCGCCGGCGGTGCCCGCGGCGCTCGTTGCGACAACGCTGAACGCACGTGCCAAGCCGACGAGTGAGATCACGTGGGCCGGTGACCCACAACCGTCGACACCGATGTGACTGTGCTGTTCGGCTGCCAGTTCGTCGATGGTGTCGGTGATGTGGCGCTGCAACGGATGCTCGGGCAACAGGTACGCGGCGTCCACAGGCCAGTCGTTCAACGCGCTCGTGACCACCATGCCGCCGTGTTTGCCGCTGCAGTTCATCTGCAATGCGGTGCGGCCGCCTCCGGCGCGCAGCACCTCCTCGGCAGCAGCTTCATCCAGGGGCAGGTCGGCGGTGTTGGCCAACGCCCGTTCGTCGAAGCCGGCTGTCGCCAGGATTCGTCGCGCTGCTTCGAGATGCATCGGGGTGCCGTCGTGGCTGGCGCACACCAGCGCCAGGAGATCCGGGGGAAGCCGCAGTCCGGCACGAACCATTGCCACCGCTTGCATCGGCTTGGTCGACGATCGCGGGTAGATCGCCGTCGTCGGGTCTCCGACGACGAATGCCACCTCTCCGGTCGACGACAACCCGACCACGGCACCGAAGTGCACCGACTCGTCGCATCCACTTCGCCGTGTGATGGCAACCGGGACGAATGCTTCAGGGACTGCCATCGGGGACGCCTGGCTCGGCCTTGCTGCGCCGCGACAGGCGCGGCAAATGCCTGCCAGGCTGCAGGCTCGTGAGTGGGCTGTCGATCACCTCGTGGCGTTCGCCGACATTGCTCAGCACGGCCTGGGCCATTGCCGCGGCCGGTATGGCCAGCACTGCGCCGACCGCGCCCAGCACCGCCCCGCCGGCAACAGCCGAGCCGAAGGCAATCGCCGGGTGCAGATCCATCGTGCGCGCCGTGACGCGAGGCAACAGGAAGTAGTTCTCGACCTGCTGATAGACGATCACGAAGATCAGGATGACGAGCGCTTTTGGTGGCGAGTCGACGAACTGCACCAGCACGGGCAGCGCACCTGCGATGTACGTGCCGACCACCGGTAGGAACTGGCTGATCAGACCGACCCACAACGCCATCGCCACCGGCGCCTGGATGCCGATCGCCTGGAAAAGCACCCAGTGGGAGAACCCCGACAACCCAGCGAGCAATGCCCGGGAGTAGATGTAGCCGCCGGTCTTGTCGATAGCCAGCTCCCACCCATCGAGCACACGTCGCTGCCGGTCGGGCCGAAGCCTGCGACAGATCACGCGGCGTAGCTTCGGCCCATCGGCCACGAGGTAGAACGTGAACAGAAGTACCGATAATCCTTTGACGACTACACCAAGCGCGGTGACCGAGAGATCGACGACCTTGCCCTGCTGGCTGCGGATGAATCGTTGCACGGCGCCGTTCTCGTCGTTGATCGAATCGATGACCTGCGAGGCGTTGATGTTGGCGTCGAAGTTGTTGTTGATGAAGTCAACGGTGCGGTTGACGTACTTCTCGGAGTCGCCCAGCAGCGTCGCGATCTGTTGGCCGACCAGCGTGCCGATCGCCACGACGAACACCAAGAACCCGAAGAAAACACTGACGAGGATCACGGCAGTTGCGGAGCCGCGCCGCCACCCTCGTGCCGCCAATCGATTGACACCTGGCTCGATCGCCAGCGACAGGAAGAGCGATACCAGCAGCAGCACGGACAGCGCCGACAGGCTCGTCCACACCGATCGGGTGACGATCGACAGGATGTAGCCGAGCCAGAAGATGCCCACGGCTTTCCAGACCCAGCGCGGCATCTGCTCGGACGCGGACAAGGGCTCGGAGTCGCTCATCAACGCCGAGCGTAGTGACCCACCGCGCCGCGCAGGGTGGAGGCCAGATCCCCACGCTGCATCACGTCGACCTCATCGAGCCCCAGCCAACCGGCCATCGCGATCAACTCCGGGGCCAGGTCGTCGGCCAATGGCCCGGCCGGCACGCCCGGTTCGAGGTACGAGCCCTGCACCATCAACGCGCCGCGCTGACGATCGGCCTTCAGGTCGACCCGCCCGACGACGCTGTCGCCCCACAGGATCGGCAACACGTAGTAGCCGTAGATCCGCTTGGGCTGGGGCGTGTAGATCTCGATGCGGTAGTGAAAGCCGAACAGCCGATGTGCTCGATCGCGATTCCACACCACGGGGTCGAACGGGCTCAGCAACGCGCATGCGCTGATGCGCCGCGGGATGCGCGCTTCGTGGTGGACGTACGCCGGTTGGGTCCATCCGTCCACCTGAACCTCGCGCAACGTGCCTTCCTCGACGAGTTCGCCGAGCAACGATTTGCAGGGTTGATTCGGCTGGCGGTGGTAGTCGGTGAGATCGGTGAACGTGCCGACACCATGGTGGCGCGCCGCGAGTTCGAGCAGCTGCTTGCGCGCCTCGAGCTCGGGTACGGCCGGCCGGGCGAGCACGGCGGCGGGGATCACCCGTTCGGTGAGATCGTAGATGCGGGCAAAGTCTCCCTGGCGTCGCGTGACGGTGACCCGCCCTGTCCAGAAGAGGTGTTCGAGAGCGACTTTGGCGTCGTCCCAATCCCACCACGTGCCCTTCTTGCCGACGCGCTCCGACAGGTCACCAGAGGCGACCGGGCCGTCGGCTTCGATCCGGCGGTACACCTCGTCGGTGTAGCCGGGGCGGCGTTCGTCGAGCGTGAAGAAGCGCGCCCACTTGTGCTGGCCCGTCATCTTCCAGCGGTGAAGGTGGTAGTGGGCCATGTCGACGTGCGAAGCCTCGTGCACCCAGTACTCGAACACCTCGCCGCTCTTGGTCGCGTCGGGAATCATGTTGCGCGGATGCGGGCCCAACCGCGCGAACAGCGGCAGCTCCTGGCTTCGCACCAAGACGTTGACCGAGTCGATCTGGATCAAGCCCATTCGGTCGAGTACGCGCCGGAAATGTCGGCGATCAACGCGGCCGGTCGGGCGCGGATCACCAAAACCCTGCGCGGCGAGCGAAATGCGGCGCGCCGCGGCCAGCGAGATCTTCTCGGCGGCCACCGTGGCTCAGTCGGCGACGGCGATGGTGACCGAGTTGATCACCACGTCGGTGCGCGGTCGATCGCCGTGGTCGGTGTCGACCTTCTGCATTGCATCGACGATGTCGAGGCCCTTGACGACTTGGCCGAAGTGGTTGTACTGCGGGGGCAGGTTGACCCCGCTTGGGCCGCTGATCAAGAAGAACTGGCTGCCGTTGGTGTTGGGTCCGGCGTTGGCCATGGCCATCGAACCGATCTGATACTTCTGCTTCACGGGCTCGTCGTTGAAGCGATATCCGGGCCCGCCGCGGCCACTGCCGGTCGGGTCGCCGCCTTGGCACATGAAGCCCTTGATGATGCGATGAAAGACGACGCCGTCGTAGTAGTGCTGCGCAGCGAGGAACACGAAGTTGTTGACCGTGAGCGGAGCATTGATCGCGTCGAGTGCGATCACCAGGGTCCCCATGCTGGTCTCCATCGTGGCGGTGTACCGCTTGGTCGTATCGATGCCCATCTCCGGGGCGGAATCGAACTGCTGCTTGCGGGGCGCGGAACCATCAAGGTCGGGAAAGGGGGTAGCCATGGATCGACACGCTACCCGGGCGTGTCTAGTGTGCGCACCGGTGAAACAATGGGGATGGCTGGTTCCGGTCATCACCTTCGTGACCCCCTGTGGTTGGTCGTCGACCGCCGCGGCCGACGGCCAACCGGTCGCCGGATTCGGCGTCAACGGCGTGATGATCGACAGCAGCTTCAGCGGCGGCAGGCAGGTGCGACCGGCGCAAGTCGTACAGTTGCCGGACGGTTCGTTCGTTGTCCGTGGTTTCTTGCAGCCCGCCGGTCAGGCGACAGCGCAGCAGTTCGTCGCTCGCTACACCGCACGCGGCCAACTCGAACCCACCTTCGGAAGCGGCGGGGTCATCTTCCCCACCGGTGTGGTGCGCGATCTCGCGCCGTTGCCCGATGGTCGAATCGTGGTGACCGCCTTGTCGGCTGCAGGCGGACTCGGCGTGCTCGAAGCCAGCGGCGCGTTGAGTCCGATCCCCGCTGGCGTGTTCCCGCGACAACTAGTCCGCCGGCCGGACGGGGCGATCTTCGCCTTGGGCGACACCAACGGCGAAACCCGGCTCGCCACCTTGGTCAAGCCGGATGGATCGGTGGACGCAACTTTCAACTCTGACATCGGTGAACTGCTGCCTCCGGGCTCACGAATGGGCGCCAGTTCCATCGCCTACTCCCCGCCGAACGCGACGCTGATCGCCGATGGTCGATTGATCGTGGCATTTGCCTACACGACATCAGCGGCGCAAGTGCTGTGCGGGTTGGTTGCGCTGCACGACAACGGGCACTACGACGCCACTTTCGGCACGAATGGGCTGGCGTCGCTGCCGCAGGCCCTGTGTCGTGTCACTCATTTCGCCGATGACACGATCCGCATCACCGGCGACTTCGGCGATCCCGTCGTCAGCTTCAGCCCCGACGGTGCGCTGCTCGGTACGGTCTCGCCACCGCTCGACGCGGTCGACCTGGCCGTCGAGGGCACCGGCTGGTCGTACACGCAGGGCGGAGCAAGTGAGATCCTCGGTCTCGACCCGTTCGGCGCTGTCGAGCCGACGTTCGGCCTGAGTGGAGTGGCAACGCTGCCGGGCATGGCCATCAGCGGTTTCAGGCTGCTCGATTCCGGCGACATCATCGCCTGGGGCAACCCCGACGGCGACCCCACAGCACTCGCTCTCGGCTTGATCGACGCAACGCATGGCACCGCGTTGCAACCGCCCGTGCTGCAGGCGACCAAGTTCGTACCGGTGCGACCAACGCGAATCCTCGATACCCGCGAGGGGTTGGGCGCCTCGGCCGCTGTCGTTGACGCCGGCGGCCAGATCGATCTGCAGATCGCCGGCAACGGTCCGGTTCCTGCCGCCGGCATCTCCGCGGTGGTGGTGAACGTCACCGCGACCGAAGCATCGCAGTCGGGGTACGTGACCGTCTACCCGTCGGGCACGCGGCGACCGACGGCGTCGAACCTCAACCTCGAGACCGGTCAAACCGCGGCCAACCTGGTCACGGTCAAAGTCGGGGCCAACGGCCGGGTGACGCTGTTCACCTCGGGCGGCACGCATCTCGTGGCGGATGTCGCCGGGTACTACACGGCGGCCATTTCGTCGACCGATGGCCGCTTGCAGATCGCCGCACCCGAGCGCATCCTCGACACACGCGAAGGTCTAGGAGCCGTGGCTGCTGGTGGCCAGATCGATCTGCAGGTCACCGGCCGGGGCCCGATCCCGGGTGCCGGCGTCTCGGCTGTGGTTCTCAACGTCACCGCAGACCGAGCAGCCCTCGACGGGTTCGTCACCGTGTGGCCAACGGGAACCGAACGCCCACGTGTCTCCAACATCAACCTGGTGACAGGCGAGACACGGGCAAACCTGGTCGTCGTACCCGTGGGGGTGGGTGGCCGGGTGTCGCTGTTCACATCCGGAGGCACTGACCTGATCGCCGACGTTGCCGGCTGGTTCACCGACGAAACCGCCCCGGACAGCAGCGTCGGGTTGTTCGTGCCGATCACCCCGACCCGCGTGCTCGACACCCGCCAAGAGCCCTCGCCACCGACGGCGCCAGTCAGTTCGCTGACCCGGTTGATCGGCGCGACCAGCGTCGTGCCACCCGATGGCGTTATCGCAATCGCCGCCAACGTCACCGCGACCGAGGTCGGCGGTGCCGGCTTCGTGACCGCGTGGCCGGCTGGGACGGCGCGTCCATTGGTTTCCAATCTCAACGCCGTGCGTGCCGGACAAACGGTGCCCAACGCTGTGCTCGCTCCACTCGGCTTCGACCAACTGGCCCTCTACACCCAGGCAGGCGCCCACCTGATCGTCGACATCACCGGCTGGTACACCCGCGGCTAGCCGTTGCGCGAGTTGTAGTCGGCGATCAGGGCGTCGGCATTCGCCGCGGCGCCGGCCAGTGTCGTGGCCACATCCGCACCACCGAAGATCGCGGCGACCGCTTGCGCCGTCACGGTACGCACCTCGCGCAACGGGCCGACGATCGGACCCACCGAGGTCGGCGCGTCGGGCGACGACAGCAGTTGGTCGTAGGCCACCTTGAAGCGCGGGTCGGTGGCGAGCGTGGTCTTCAACGGGTCGAGCACGAGGGCATCGGTTCGTACCGGCACGTAGCCGGTAGCGGACGACCACTGGCTCTGCTGCTGCGCCCCCGTGAGGTAGGTGATGAAGTCCCACGACGCAGCGGTACGCACGTCGTCGCCGGAGTCGACGACCCACAGCGACGCACCACCAACCAGGGCCCCCGGCTTGCCATCGGGCCCGGGCATGGTTGCGACCCCGACATCTTCGTTGGTGATCTGCGGGAACTGACCGCCGGCCAAGATGCTGATCACGGGGCCGATGGATGCCGAGGTTGCAATGGTCATCGCAGCGGGCTCGGCCGTGTCGACGAGCTTCAACAGGTTGTCGAAACCGGTGGTCGAGTTGTCGCCCACGTTCACCGCCAGACCGTCGACGATCATCGACTGCATCAGCGTCAGCAACGACTGGCCCGTCGGGTTGTTGTAGAGCACCTGCGTCGCTCGAGCCGCACGACCGTTCTGGTTGTCGGCGTAAAACTCGCCGGCCTTGGCGAACCACTGCTCGAGATACCAGCCGCCGCCGCTGTCGAACCCAGAGTCGAGTGCAATCCCGTAGGTGGCAGCACCGGAGTTGACGATCGCTTCGCTGGCAGCGCGCATATCGTCCAGTGACGCAGGTGGTTTCTCCGGATCGAGGCCCGCGGCTACGAACATCTTCTTGTTGTAGAACAGCACGGGGTTGGAGATGTTGAACGGGATCGACCACTGCACACCCTGGGTGGCATAGGCGCCGAGACCGGTGGGCAGGAACTCGCTGGTGTCGTAGTTGCTCGACTTGATGCAGGCCTCGACGGGCACGACCGACTGCGTGTCGACCATGGTCTGCACCATGTACTCGGGCATCTGCACGAGGTCGGGGCGGCTGCCCTGACCGGCCTGAAGGTACTTGTCGATGGTCTGCTCATAGCTCGCCTGGATCAGCGTGACCCTGACCTTCGCCTGACTGGCGTTGTAGGCATCGGCGAGCTTCTGCATTTCGTCGGCCAGCGGACCGTTCAGCCCGTGCCAGAAGGTCAGTTCAACAGGACCGCCTGCCTCAGCCAAGGCGTCGGTCGGGCAGTTGGGCAACGTGTCGAGCAGCGCGGCCGTCGTGGTCGGCGCGATCGTGGTGGCGACCGGAGGAAGGGTTTCGCCGACGGGCAGCGTCTCGCCCGGCGCGAGTGTGATCGGCGCCGGTTGCGTGACGACTGTGGGCTCGCGACCTGCCGTGATGATCGAATCTCCCGAGCCGCATGCAACAGCGACGAGCGAAGCCGCCGACAACAGGGCGAGCCGTCTCACCCTTTGACCGCCCCAGCAGTGAGGCCGCGAACCAACTGTCGCTGGAATGCAACCAGGACCACGAAGATCGGCAGCGCGGCGATCACTGCTCCGGCGGTGACGAGATTTAGTTTGTCGACGTCGCCGGTCTTCAGCCGTTCGAGCCCGATCTGGATCGTGCGATGGGCGTCGTCGGTGATGATGGCCGATGGCCACAGGTACTGGTTCCATGTACCGAGGAAGGTGAACAGCCCGAGTGCACCGAGCGTGGGCCTGCACAACGGCGCAGCAACCTCCCACAGGAATCGGAAATGGCCGACGCCGTCGAGTGCTGCGGCCTCGCGAAGTTCCTTCGGCACGGTCAGGAACACCTGGCGCACCAGGAATGTCCCAAACGTGGTTGCGAGCAACGGCACGATCAGACCCTGGTAGCTGTTGACCCAACCGAGAGAGTCGATCGTGCGCTGATTGACCACGATGGTCAGTTCCGCGGGGACCAGCAGGGTCGCAAGGAAGAAGACGAACGCCGGTCCCTTGCCCGGAAAGTCGAGGAACGCGAACGCATAGGCGGCCAGCAGGCTGGTGACGATCACGCCCAGTGTGACGACCACGGCGACGATCACGCTGTTGACCAGCAGTCGTCCGAGATCACCGATCCGCCAAGCGGCACTCAGCGTGTCGAACGTGAAGTTGATGGGTAGCAACGACTTCGGGTGATTGATCGCGTCGGGCCCGCTCTTCAGCGCTTGCATCAACGTTGCGTAGATCGGGAACAGCACCAGGAATGCGACGAAGATCAACAGCGCGTAGCGACCGACCTTGCGGGCGCCGTGCAGCAGTTCGGTAGCGCCGGTGTCGGTCCTAGTTGCCATAGTGCACCCTCTTGTCGAGTCCGCGGAACTGCACGAACGCCAAGATCAGCAGCACGAAGAACAGCAACACGGCGGCGGTCGACTTCAGCCCGATGTCATTCTTCACCAGGGAGTTCTGCCCGTAGATCAGGTACGCGACGGACTGTGTCGGCCGCTCGGGATCGGGCCCGCCGCCCGTCAGCAGCGCAACCTCGCCGTACGCCTGGAACGCCCGAGTGGTCAGCACCACCGAAGTGAACAGCAACGTCGGGCCCAACATCGGCAGGGTGACGTTGGTGAACCGCATCCATCCACCGGCACCGTCGACAAATGCGCTCTCGTACAACTCGCGAGGGATGCTCTGCAACGCGGCAGTGATGACGATGAAGGTGAACCCGAGGCTGGCCCAGATGCTGCTGAGTGCGACGGCGGGCAGCGCTGTGCCGGGGTCACGCAGCAAGCCGGGTTGCTTCAGCGAGGGGATGATGCCGTGGAACAGATCAGGCAGCACGCCCACCTCGGGCTGCAGCAACACGAACCACACGAGACTGGCGACTGCCACGCTGGTGGCGATCGTCGAACTGAACACGGTGCGGAAGAACCCGACACCGCGGATCTGCTTGTCGGCGAGCACTGCGAGGCCGACACCCAGCGCCAGGCCGATCGGAACCGTCATCAGCGCCAAGCGAGTGGTGTTGGCCAGTGCGTGCTGGAACTCGTTGCTGCGAAAGACGTCGACGTACTGGCCCCATCCACCCTCGCGGCAACGTTTGCCGGTGGCGTCGCACCTCAAGTGCCCGAGTTGGATGGCCCGCACCAGCGGGTACACCACGAACACACCCAGGACTGCCGCGGACGGCGCCAACATGCCGACCGCGATCGGAAAGTCGCGCCACTTCCGTCTCATCCGTCGATCCTGCGTTCGCTGAGCGGATCGAAGCGGTGGCGATGTGGCTCGGTCGCGTCGAGGTTGACCTCGGTGCCGATCGACGGCACGGCGGCTTCGGCGCTCTGGCGAACAACGATGCGAGTACCCGCCGACTCGCAGATCAGCAACGTCTCGTGACCGAGTTGCTCGACCATCCGCACGATCGCCGGCAGGCCGCCGTTCGATGAGATCTGCAGATGCTCGGGACGCACGCCGACCAACACATCGCTGCGTTCGAACAGCCCCGCCGGCATGACGTTCATCGGCGGCGTGCCGATGAAAGTCGCGACGAACACCGTCTCGGGCTTGGCGTACACCTGCTGCGGCGTACCGATCTGTTGCAGATGGCCGCGGCTCATCACGGCCACACGAGTTCCCATGGTCATCGCCTCGACCTGATCGTGGGTGACATACAGGATGGTCGCATCGAGGCGGCGGTGCAGGTCGACCAGTTCGGCACGGGTCTCGCTGCGCAGCTTGGCATCGAGGTTCGACAACGGCTCGTCCATGCAGAACACCGCGGGCTGGCGCACGATCGCGCGGGCCAGTGCGACGCGTTGACGTTGCCCGCCGCTGAGCTGACCCGGCTTGCGGTCGAGGTACTCGCCGAGCCCCAGCGTGTCGGCGGCCGCCTTGGCCTTTGCGGCACGGTCGGCTTTGGACTCGCCGCGCACCTTCAGCGGGAACTCGATGTTGGCCTGCGCGGTCTTGTGTGGATACAGCGCGTAGCTCTGGAACACCATCGCGACGTCACGCAGCTTCGGTGCAACGTCGTTGACCTTGGTGTTGCCGATGTAGATGTCGCCACTGGTGGGTGTCTCCAGCCCGGCAACCATCCGCAACAACGTGCTCTTCCCGCACCCGGATGGGCCGAGCAGGATCATGAAGTCGTGATCCTCGATGTCGATCGACACGTCGTCGACCGCTATCACCGCATCCGGGCCTTCACCGAACGTTTTGGTGATGTGTTCAAGTCGTACCTGGGCCACGCTCGAACAGTAGGCCATCCCCGCAGTCCCCGGTCCACTGCCCCGCACCACTGCGCATTGGGCGCGGGAATACGCCACCAACGGCACACGCCGCGCCCGTAGAGCAGGTTGGGCGCGGCAACACGCTGCCCGTGGCGTAGGTCGCGCCCGACGGGAACGCCGGCTGGCGGCGGGGGGACGCCGGGTGGGCCGCGGTGGGGCGGGGACGCGGCGGGTACGATGCCGGGCGATGAGCGACGCCGCCGACACACCGCTGGATCTCGACGCCATCGAGCGCGACCTCGCCGATGTCGAGGTGGCGCTGGCTCGTCTCGATGCCGGGACGTACTGGACCGACGAGGTCACCGGTGCCGACTTGCCCCACGATCTGCTCGCGGTCGATCCGACGGCGCGCCGATCGGCGTGAGGCGGCAGGTCCGCTGGCGTCGCACGGCACGCGTGTGGCGCCTCACGGCGCGCAACGGCATTCGCTACGTCGTGCACCGCGTGCGCAGAGTCACCAATAGCGGGGCGCGGCGCGACCAGCTCGACCAGCGGTTCGCCATTCGCACGTCCGAAGACGTGGCCCGTGAACTGGGCAACATGAAGGGCGCGCTGATGAAGTTCGGGCAGCTGCTGAGCTTCATCATGGAGGCACTTCCCGAGGATGCGCAGAAAGCGTTGGCCACGTTGCAGTCGGATGCCAAGCCGATGGCTCCCGGCCTCGCCGCCAAGATGGTGACCGACGAGCTGGGCTCTGCACCCGAGCGCATCTTCCTCGATTGGCAGACGGTGCCAGTGGCCGCGGCGAGTGTCGGGCAGGTTCATCGTGCCGTCACCCGTGATGGTCGCAACGTGGCTGTGAAGGTGCAGTACCCCGGCGTGGCCGAAGCCATCGAGGCCGACCTCGACAACGCCGAGGCGCTGTATCGACTGGGCACCGCGCTCGTTCTCAAGGGACTCGACGCCAAAGGATTGGTCGACGAGTTGCGCAACCGCATGCGCGACGAGCTCGACTACGAGCTGGAAGCAGCCAGCCAAGCCGAGTTCGGCGCCCACTTCGCCGACCATCCATTCATCGCCATCCCTGCGGTCGACCCCGCGACCAGCACCAAGCGGGTGCTGACCACCGAATGGGTCGATGGCATGGCGTGGGCCGAGTTCGCCTCGATCGCGTCGGAACCGGCCCGCCAGCGCGCCGGCGAGTCGATCTGGCGCTTCGCCCAGTACGCCGTGCATCGCATCGGCGCCTTCAACGGCGACCCGCATCCGGGCAACTACAAGTTCAGTATCGATGGCGACGTCACGTTCCTCGACTTCGGGTTGGTGAAGCGATGGACACCCGGTGAATGGCAGCAGCTGGCTCCCAGCCTCGATGCCATCGTCGTTCACCGCGACCCCGATCGGTTGGTGTCGGTGATGGAAGACATCGGGTTCCTGCGCCCGGGTCACGGACTGGCACCACAGCAGGTGTACGACTACGTCAGCACGCCCTACACGCCGTACCTGACCGACACCTACACCTTCACCCGCGAGTTCGTGCGCGACGCGATGTCGACAGTGATCGACGTGAAGGGCCCGCATGCCCCGGTGATCGAGAAGCTGAACATGCCGCCGAGCTTCGTCATCCTCGACCGAGTCGTGTGGGGGGTCAGCGCGATCCTGGGCAAGCTCGAGGTGACCGCACCGTGGCGTTCGATGCTGCTCGAGTATCGCGACGGCGGCGCGCCGGCGACGCCACTGGGCGAGGCCGAGCAGGCCTGGGCGGCCGAGGCGCGACCTCCGCGTTGACCCGCCCGGAATCCGGGCCGCTACTGTCCGGCAGCAGGAAATCCGCCTTCGACACGCCGGCGGTGACCTGTTCGCCAAGCGTCAAGAGGGGGCAAGGTGGCCGATCCACACAAGCCAAGGGCACCGTTCGCGCCGTGGGATCGTCGCGAGCTTCCCGGCGCATTCGATGTCGAGGAAACAGCACGTCGCGTCGGCAACTACAAGTGGGCGGAGATGAAGCTGTTCGAGGCGCTGGGCGGCTGGGTGGCCACGGTGCCCGAGCTCGATGTGAAGATGCGCCTCGGCACGCATTGCTACAAGCACGCGTGGCATGCCGAGCTGTGGCACAAGCGTCTGCCGGAGTTGCGTGAGATGAATCCCGATCGCCTCACCCAGCCGGCCAACGATGCCATGGTCAGATTCGTCGAGGCGATGACCGAGCCAGAGGCCCCCGACATGACCATAGAGAAGCTCGTCGGCGTCTACCGCGTCTACATCCCACACTTCATCTCGGCGTACACATACCACCGCAACAACACCAGCCAGATCACCGATGCGCCGACCATCCGGTCGATCAACTTCATCCTCCAGGACGAGTTCGACGACTGGCGCGACGGCGAGATGCTGCTGCAATCGCTGATCGAGACGCCCGAGGAGGTCGACAGGGCCGCAGCGCATCAATCACGCCTCGAGAAGCTGATGCTCGAAGCCGGTGGCATCGCCGGTCCCGGCTCAATCGGTGCACAGATCGGGGAGGGCCGATGAGACAGTTCTTTCCAGTCGAGGAACTGGCCCGCGACGAAAGGTTCAACACCATCACCAACCGCGAGCGAATGGGTGACCCGCGCACGGTGTTTCAGACGGGTCAGCAAGCGCGCAACAGCAACCGCCTCACGCCCTCGCGCAAGGACGCCAGCGACGCGGCGCGCGCGTTGATGCACGGGATCTTCGTCGGCGAGATCCAAGCCCTCGAAGGTGCTGGACGCACGTGTCACGACTTCGAGACCAGCACGTCCGGCGCCGGCACCGCTGAGCCCGACACCGTGCCCTTCGCTCTGAAGATGGACATGGCCCGTCAGGCCTGGGATGAGGCCCGACATGTCGAGATCAGCGTCCACCTGAGCGACTGGATGGGCACCGAGATCGGACAGTTCGCCGAGAACACGGTGTTGTTCGAAGCAGCTTGCAGCACCGACCCCGTGCTGCGACTTGCTGGAGTCAACCGGGCACTCGAGGGATTGGCGATCGACGTGTTCACGACAATGAAGGAGTTCGGCGATCTGGCCGGGGACCCGTACCTCGAGTTCTGCGAGGACTGGATGCTGGCCGACGAAGTGACCCACGTGAAGATGGGCAGCGACTGGCTGCGCAAGGTCACCGAGAACGACCCGGAGCGTCGCAAGAAGGCACTCGAGTTCCAGAGCGTGGTCGACAAGCTGTTCAGCTACGGCGGCACGCGCAGCGACAGCCAGGAATCACCGATCGGCCTGGCGCGACGGTTCCGTGAACTCGCCGGGTTCACCGAAACCGAGGTCGAAGAGATCGCCGATGTCAGCCGGGCGGCGCTGAACGAGCGCAAGGCGTTCGTGGCGAAGGCTCGCGCGACCTCATGAGCATCACGGTCACGCCGCAGGAGTTCAGGTTCGTCGCCTACGACGCCGCATTGATCGAACGCGTCGCCCACGAACTGGTCGCACTGCTCGGCATGGCCGATCGCGACGTGAGCATCGAGGTCGACGAGACCACACCGTTGTCGCGCATCCGTCTGCAGATCGGCGACACGATCTCGATCCGCGCCGAGAGCGGTGCATTCGAAGACACCAAGCGGCCGCGCCAGCAGAGCGAGAACGCCACCGCCACGTCGCTCGGCCGCGTGCTGCTGCGGGCGAGGGACCGAATGACCGACGGGTTCGGCGAGGCCCCGCCGGACGAGGAGTTGACGTTGGCTCAGGTTGCGGCCTGGGAGACGTACTGCATCGGCCGGCTCGAGCGCCTGGGCATCGACGTGAACCAGCAGCGCTGGCGTTACAACTTCCGCAACCGGAACGGCTTCACCGACGAGGCCGACCACGCCTTCGACCGGCTGTGGACCAGCGAGGGTCTCACATGGGGTGAGCTCGAAGCAATATGCGCCGGGTCGCCGAAATCAGCGCATGACTGAGATCTCGGTCACCGACATCGATGTCAACGGGGTCACGTTGCGAGTGCATCACGCCGGCGACCCCGCCGACCCGACCGTGGTGCTGTGCCACGGCTTCCCGGAGCTTGGGTACTCGTGGCGGCACCAGATGGCGCCCCTCGCGGAGGCTGGGTTCCACGTGATCGCCCCCGACCAGCGAGGCTACGGTCACTCCTCGGCGCCGCCCGAGATCGTCTCCTATGGGATTGGTGAACTCACCGACGACCTGCTGGCGCTGCTCGACAACTTCGGCAAGGACGACGCCACGTTCGTCGGTCACGATTGGGGCGCCCTGATCGTGTGGGATCTGGCACGCCTGCACCCACAGCGCGTTCGCTCGGTCGTCGGCGTCAGCGTGCCGTTTGTGCAGTGGCCCGCCCCGCCGACCCAGCTGATGAACATGTTGTACGGCGACCGCTTCTTCTACATCCTCTACTTCCAACCGCCCGGTGTCGCGGAAGGCGAGCTCGACGCCGATCCCTACCACTCGATGGCCAAGGTGCTGTGGAGCGCTAGTGGTGTCGGGTTCGGTCAACGCGACAGATCGGCCAAACTTCCACCGATGGAGGGCACCGGGTTCCTGACGATGATGGCCGAGCCACCCGCGCGGCCGTTCGTGGGGCCGGAGGGACCGTGGCTGACCGAGGCGGACCTGCAGACCTACGCCGACGAGTTCGCCAACAGCGGCTTCTTCGGGCCGATCAGCTACTACCGCAACCTCGATGCCAACTTCGACATCGTCAAAGAGTTCGGTCCCGAGCGCCTGACCATGCCCGCCTACTTCATCGGTGGCACCCACGATGTGGTCAACGTGATGGACCCGTCAGGCATCGAACGCATGCGGAACCTGCTCGCCGACTTCCGCGGGTCGACCGTTCTGGAAGGCGTCGGTCACTGGACTCAGCAAGAAGCCCCAGCAG
>JANOCR010000131.1:0-3940 GCA_031412355.1 Ilumatobacteraceae bacterium
CCGGCCCGCTCGAGCTTCTGATCTCGACCATCGCTCCGGGTGCGGACAGCGAGCCATACCGGCACGACGGCGACGAAGCCGGTCTGGTCATGGCCGGCACTCTCGACCTGTGGGTCGGCGAGCAGCACTACCGCCTCGAACCCGGCGACAGCTTCTCGTTCCCCAGCACCACGCCACACCGCTGCGCCAACCCCGGCGTCAAGCCGACCAAGGTGCTGTGGGTCATCACCCCACCGCACTATTGAAGCATTCAGGTGTCGTGAGAGCTGTCAGGCGATGTCGAAACGATCGAGGTTCATGACCTTGGTCCACGCCGCGACGAAGTCACGGACGAACTTCTCCCCCGCATCGCTGCTGCCATAGACCTCGGCGAGAGCCCGGAGCTCGGAGTTCGACCCGAAGATGAGATCGACGCGAGTACCGGTCCAACGGCTCGCGCCGGTTCCGCGATCGCGACCCTCGAACACATCCTCGGCGTCCGACGTTGCCGTCCACTCCGTTCCCATGTCGAGCAGGTTCACGAAGAAGTCGTTGGTCAACGTCTCGGGTCGGTCGGTGAAGACCCCGTGCTCGGATCCACCGGCGTTGGCGTTGAGCACGCGCAGGCCACCCACCAGAGCGGTCATCTGAGGCGCGGACAGAGCGAGCATGTACGCCTTGTCGACCAGCAGGTGCTCGGCCGCGAGGTCGTGGCCCTTCTGGAGGTAGTTGCGGAAGCCGTCGGCCGTCGGCTCGAGCACTGCGAAGGACTCGACGTCGGTCTGCGCCTGCGTCGCGTCAGTGCGACCCGGCGTGAAAGCAACCTGTACGTCGTGGCCGGCGGCCTTCGCTGCCTTCTCGACGGCGGCCGAGCCACCCAACACGATCAGGTCGGCCAGCGAGACCGTCTTGCCCGACGCGTTGAACTCTTGCTGGATGCCCTCGAGAGCCGCCACCACTCGCGACACACCGGAGGTGACGTTGACATCCCACTCGGCCTGCGGCGAGAGCCGGATACGCGCCCCATTCGCTCCACCGCGCTTGTCGGTGTCTCGGTATGTCGACGCCGACGCCCACGCGGTTGAAACCAGTTGCGAGATCGACAGCCCGGAGCCGAGGATCTTGTCTTTGAGTGCGGCGATATCAGCGTCGTTGATGCCCTCGCCCGTGGCCGCAGGAACGGGATCCTGCCAGATCAACTCCTCGTCGGGAACCCACGGGCCGAGATAGCGAGCGATGGGGCCCATGTCGCGGTGCAGCAACTTGTACCAGGCCCGCGAGAACGCGTCGGCCAATTGGTCGGGGTTCTCGAAGAACCGTTGCGAGATCTCCTTGTACACCGGATCGGTGATCAAAGCGAGGTCGGTCGTCGCCATGATCGGGGCGTGGCTCCTCGACGGGTCGTGGGCGTCGGGCACGGTGCCTTTCGCTTCAGGATTCTTTGGTGTCCACTGCTGGGCACCGGCCGGGCTCTTCGTGAGCTCCCACTCGTAGGCGAACAGGTTCTCGAAGAATCCGTTGTCCCAGCGGATCGGGTTGTTGGTCCACGCACCCTCCAGCCCACTGGAGATCGTGTCAACACCCTTGCCGCTTCCAAAGCTGCCCTTCCAGCCGATTCCCTGCTGCGCGATGGGGGCACCCTCGGGCTCGGGACCGACGTACTCGTCAGGGTCAGCTGCGCCGTGGGTCTTGCCGAAGGTGTGGCCGCCGGCGATCAGCGCGACGGTCTCCTCGTCGTTCATCGCCATGCGCTTGAACGTCTCGCGGATGTCGCGGGCCGAAGCCATCGGATCGGGGGTTCCGTTCGGGCCCTCGGGATTGACGTAGATGAGGCCCATCTGAACAGCGCCGAGCGGATTCGCGAGCTCGCGGTCGCCGCTGTATCGCTGATCCTCCAACCACACGCGCTCCGGACCCCAATAGACGTCCTCCTCGGGTGCCCAGATGTCGGGACGGCCGCCGCCGAAACCGAACGTCTTGAGACCCATCGTCTCGATTGCGCGGTTCCCCGTGAAGATCAGCAGGTCTGCCCACGAGATCTTGCGGCCGTACTTCTGCTTGATCGGCCAGAGCAGCCGCCGGGCCTTGTCGAGGTTGACGTTGTCGGGCCAGCTGTTGAGCGGGGCAAAGCGCTGTGCGCCGGTGCCGCCTCCGCCACGGCCGTCCGCCACGCGGTATGTACCGGCAGCGTGCCATGTCATACGGATGAAGAACGGTCCGTAGTGCCCGTAGTCGGCCGGCCACCAATCTTGCGAGTCGGTCATCAACGCGTCGACGTCGCCCGCCAGTGCGTCGAAATCGATGCTGTTGAACTCCTTGGCATAGTCGAAGTCCTCGCCCATGGGATCGGCCTGAGGGTGGTTCTGACGCAGGACCCTCAGGTTCAAGCTCTCGGGCCACCAGTGATCGTTGGCCGTGGTCCCCACAGCTAGCTGCTGGGCGCTCATCACCGGACAGGTCGCTGTTGACGGCTCGTCGCTTGTGGTGACCGTGCCGTGCTCTTCGTTGCTCATTTTCTCTCCTCGATTGATGATGTTGCTGATTTCGAACCTGAATGCTCAGAACTCAAGGCGCCTTCAGCCGCTTGTCGACAACCGGGACAGCGGCCCCAGTAGATGACCTCGGCCTCGTCTATCTCATAACCAGCGTCGTCGGACGCAGTCAAGCACGGCACGACGCCGACAGCACAGTCGACGTCGACCATGCGGCCGCAGGTGCGACAGATCAAGTGATGATGATTGTCACCCACCCGATCCTCGTAGCGAGCAGCGGACCCTGACGGCTGGATGCGCCGGAGCAGACCGATGTCGGCCAGGACGCCCACGGCGTCGTACACCGCGCGATGAGAGATTGCACCGATGTCGGCCCTGACGACCTCGACGACCTCTTCCGCGGTCAGGTGCGGTCGACCTGCCACCGCCCGAAGCACTGCGAGGCGCTGCGCCGTGACGTTGAAACCCTGTTGCCGAAGGAGTTCAGCGGGGTCGACCGACATGACCCGTACACTAAGTGCAAATTTCTATACGATGCAAATTCGGTGCCCGCTCAGCTCGTCGCGCTGTCGCCGGTCCCGCCAGTATGTGGGCAACAGCTTCCACAGATCGGAGACCGACGATGGAACTCATCGATGCACTCGAGCAAACCTTCACCCACGCACACGGGGTGATCGGTAACGTCCGCGCCGACCAGTACGACGACCCCACACCTTGCCCGGAATGGGCCGTACGAGACCTGCTCGGGCACGCCATCGGCGTCGTCGCCGGGCTTGGTGCGGCCGCGGCCGGAAACCCTCCCAGCGAGTTCGCGCTCGGGCCTGACCCGGCATCTCAATTCCGGCAAGCGGCAGACACCGCCCTCGCCGCGTGGCGAGCGCCGGGCGTGTTTGACAAAGTGGTCGACGGCGGGGCGGGGCCGATGCCCGGTCGAGTGCTCGCCGGCATCAACCTGCTCGACACGGCGACGCACACGTGGGACATCGCCATCGCCACCGGGCAACCCGCACAACTGCCCGACAGCGTCGCCACGACGGCGCTGGAAGTCAGTCGGGCGACGATCTCACCGGAGATCCGGCCTGGCCGGTTCGCACCCGAGGTGTCGGCACCGTCCGGCGCCGGGCCTACCGAGCAACTCGTGGCATTCCTCGGGCGCCAGCCGCACTGAGTGAACAGCGATTGAACAGGCTCAGGCTGCTCCTCCAAGTCGTTTGAGTGGTGCGGAGACATCGCCGGCGTTGAGCGTGGCATGATCGGCTGCAAGCCTGCCCCGAGCCCACCCCGACGCGTCGTTTCCGGCACGCACGGCAACACCCTCTAGAGAGCCAAATAGCTCCGTCACGGTGTCTTCGACAGCGTTCTCACGCGCGACGAGCACTGGCAGCAACGCTGCGCCTTGGCTCGATGTTGCCGCCGACTCGACGTGCGCTGTGACCTCGCGAAGGCGTTCGTCGATCCGGGCGACGAAC
>JANOCR010000132.1:0-1833 GCA_031412355.1 Ilumatobacteraceae bacterium
GTGTTCGAACTGCGCGGTGCGCCGGCCGTCGGACGTGACCGCGGTCCAGTCGTCGTCGAACACCATCTTGTGCTGCCACGAGCCCATCGTGATCATCGGTTCGATGGTGAACGTCATGCCGGGGCGCATGACCGTGTTGGCGCGCTCGTCGTAGTAGTGCAACACCTGGATGTCGGTGTGAAACTGCTCGCCGATGCCGTGACCGATGAACGCCTTGACTACGCCGTAGCGGTACTTCTTGGCATGCGCCTCGATCGCCTTGCCGATGTCGCTGACGGGCCGGTCGGCCTGAACGGCTTCGATGCCGTGCCACATGCACTCCTCGGTGACCCGCACCAGTTGTTGGCTGGCCGGATCGACGGTGCCGACGAAGAATGTCGCATTGGTGTCGCCGTGCACCCCACCTACGTACGTGGTGACGTCGATGTTGATGATGTCGCCATCTTGCAGGGCTCGCGAGTCGGGGATCCCGTGGCAGATGACCTCGTTGACGCTGGTACACACGCTCTTCGGGAAGTGGTTGTAGTTGAGCGGGCTGGGGTAGGCGTTGCGCTCGATGCACAGGTCGTGCACGTACACGTCGATCTCGTCGGTGGTGACCCCGACCGCAACCATGTCGCCGGCCAGTCGCAGTACCTCGGCCGCAACCGTGCCCGCGTGACGCATTCGCTCGATGATCTCTGGCGACTTGACGCGCGACTCGTTCCACCTCACGGGCACGCCGGTCTCGGCGTACGGGGGGCGAACAATATGGTCAGGAACGGCACGCCGTGCGCTGACGACACCCTGCAGAACCCGGCCTTCGAGCGGCTTGTGGCAGCGCTTGTACTTGCGACCGCTGCCACACCAGCACGGGTCGTTGGCCTGCGGCAACGTTGTGGGCGGTTGGGCTTTCTGCAACATCTGTTTCAGTGTAACTGGTCGGCAATCCGCGTCGACCGTGGCCTAGCGTGGGCGACCACTATGGGATCGATCCAGGTCAGCCACGTCGGATGGCGACGTCCCGGCGGCGCCGAACTGCTGCGCGACGTCAACTTCACCGTCGGCAACGGCAACCGTGTTGCGCTGGTCGGCGCCAATGGCGTCGGCAAGAGCACCCTGCTTCGACTGATCGCGGGCGAGGCCACGGCGACGAGCGGAACGATCTCGATCGACGGTCGGCTTGGCGTCATGCGCCAACTCGTCGGCGACAACGACCAGACCGTGCGCGACCTGATGGTGTCGCTCGCCCCGCAACGCCTGCAGGATGCGGCGGCGCGCCTGGCCAGCGCTGAGGCGGCTGCCGACGACGAGCCCATGCGCTACGCGACCGCGCTGGCCGAATGGGGAGACGCCGGCGGATACGAGGCCGAGGTTTTCTGGGATACCTGCTGCACGAAGGCAGTCGGCGAACCTTTCGGCAACTTGGAACGGCGACCGTTGCGAACCTTCAGTGGCGGCGAGCAGAAGCGGTTGGCGCTCGAAGCGCTGCTGCGCAGCGACTACGACGTGCTGCTGCTCGACGAGCCCGACAACTTTCTCGACGTGCCCGGCAAGCGATGGCTCGAGGCCGAGCTGCGCGCCAGCCGCAAGACCATGCTTTTCGTCAGCCACGACCGCGAGTTGCTGGCGGCCACCGCGACCAAGATCGTCACCGTCGAGGCCAGCGGCGCGTGGACCCACGGCAGCGGCTTCGCCGGGTACCACGAGGCGCGCCAGGCGCGACTCGAGCACCGCGAGCACGCCCTGGCCATCTACGAAGAAGAGCGCAAGAAGCTCGAGGAGCTGGTTGCTGAGATGCGACGCCGGGCCAAGATCAGCGAAACGTTCGCGCCGCGACTCAAAGCGGCTGAG
>JANOCR010000133.1:0-3999 GCA_031412355.1 Ilumatobacteraceae bacterium
CGTCCGAGCACCACATTGAACAGGCCCTGCCGCGGTGACCACATCACGCCTTTCCAGATGAAGCCGACGACCGCGAGCGACAGCACAACGGGCATGTAGAACACGCTCTGATACAGGGCAGAACCGCGAATGTTCTTGTCGAGCAGGTAGGCGAACAGCACTCCGATCGCGCTGCAGCCGGACAGGAAAACCAGCAGGATGAGGTTGTTGAAGAAGGCAGGGAAGAACTTGCCGTCGAAGACGGTGAACACCGACCAGTAGTTGCGGAATCCGATGAGGCGCCACGTACCGAGTTTGAGTCCGTCCCACTGCGTGAACGACAACAGGACCGTGCTGATGGCCGGCACCCACACGAAGGTGATGTGGATGAGCGTCGGCACGCCGGCGAACAGTGCGAGCGCAATCTTGTCGCGGCGCGACAACTGCGAATAGCGACGACGGCGCCCCTTCGGGGGCGCCGTCGTCGGCTTCACATCCGTTGACACGGTCGCAGCCTAGTCAGCTGAGGTAGGTCGACTTCTGGGCTTCGATGTCAGCCAGGATCGAGTCGATCGACGACGGGTCAGCGTGGAAGTTGGCGAACGCGTCACCGATCACGTTCGACACGAAGTCGGGACTGGTGTCGCGGTCGAGGAACTGCGAGACGAACCGCGCAGAACCGACGAGCTCTGCCGATTTCGTCTGGATCTTGTTGAACCCTGACGTGTCGGCCTTGCTGTTGGCCGGAACAGCGCTGGGGTTGACCTTCAATGCTGCGTCGATCGCGTTCGCCTGTCCGAGACCGGTGAGCAGGGCCTTGGCGCCCTCGGGGTTCTTCGGGCTGGCGGCCATCATCCAGCCGTCGATGGGAGCATCGATCGCGTCCGAGCCGATCGCCGCGTCGAGCTCTGGGTAGTTGAAGAAGTCGAGGTCGTCGAGGTACGCCTGATCGGTCGAGTTCTGGGCGACGAACGTGCCGAGGAAGAACATGCCGGCCTCTTTGTTCTCGAGAGCAGTTGCCGCCTCCTGCCACGTGCGGCCGTTCGGGTTCTCCTGGTGGAACGGCAGCAGTTCCGTCCACGTGGAGAACACGTTCTTGACCTTGTCGCCGGTCCAGTCTTCCTTGCCGGCAAGCAGATCGACGTGGAACTGGTAGCCGTTGAGGCGCAGGTTCAAGATGTCGAACGTGCCCTGCACCGGCCACTTGCCGTCGTTGGAATAGGCAAATGGAATCAGTCCGTCGGCCTGCATCTGGGTCGCCAACGCGACGAGCTCTTCCTTGTTCGTCGGGATGCTGTAACCCTTCTCCTCGAACAGGCTCTTGCGGTAGTGAACGGCCCAGGGGTAGTAGCTGGTCGGCACGAGGTACTGCTTGCCGTCGTTGCCGGTCGATGCCGCTTTGAAGCTCTCGGAGAAGTCGGGCAGATTGGCCCACACGTCGCTGATGTCGCCGGCCAGGCCCTTTTCGGCGAAGAAGCGCATGCGATATCCCGAGAACCACGTGAACACATCGTCGGGCTGCTGCAGATACGCGGTGATGTTGTCTTGGAAGCTGTTGTGATCGACGAAGTTGCCCGTGTACGGCACGCCGGTCGCGTCGAGCGAAGCAACGAAGGCTTCGAGCGGTTTGCCAGTGGACTCATACACGCCGACGGTGACGGCGTCGCCCCCGGTGGCCGGTGCAGTGGTGCCATCAGGCGCAGTGGTGCCATCAGGCGCACTGGTGGCATCAGGCGCTGTGGTGGCACCAGGTGCGCTGGTTGCCTGCGGTGCGCCGGTGTCGCCGGCCTCGTTCTCGTCGTCGCCGCATGCGGCGAGCAGTCCGGCGCCTACAACTCCGGCCGCGCTGGCGAGCAGGGTGCGGCGCGACAGGATCTTGAACCCGACGTCGCGTGGATTGGGTGAAAATTCGTAGCTTTCTGACACTGCTCCCCCTCATGGATGTCTGTGTGAATGTCTGTAGTGGATGTGGTCGAGTGCGTCCGGCCCAAACTCGGACGAGCAGTGGTGAACATGTCACGCGCGAACCGCGATGTCAAGACTTGTGTTCGGATTTCGCACAGAAATTGTGTGAATCTCCACAGCGGAATCCAATCTGGACAGTCGACGCTCAAATTCCTGTTCGATCCTGTTGACTTTCTCGACATTCACAGGCAGGCTACCGAACATGGTGCAGGGACCAATCGACCCCGTCGCGGCGCGCGTGCTGGCCCGTCAGCGACACGAGGTCATCGTCGCCGAGGTGCGGCGACGCGGGGCCGTCCGGGTCAGCGAACTGGCAACACTGCTCGCCGTCAGCGACATGACCGTGCGGCGCGATCTCGACCAGCTCGACGAAGCAGGCTTGCTGCTGAAGGTGCACGGTGGCGCCACGTTGCGCGATGAGCGCACCACCGACGAGCCCGGCTTCGAGGCAAAGTCATTGCGCAACATGGGCGAGAAGCACGCCATCGCGATGGCAGCCGCTGCCATGGTTCGGCCCGGTGGCGCGATCGGCATCACCGCCGGAACCACGACCTGGCAACTGGCGTACCACATCGTCGACATCGCCGACCTTACGGTGGTCACCAATTCCGTTCGCGTTGCGGAGGTGCTGCACCAATCGCAACGCCCCGATCGCACGGTTGTGCTCACGGGCGGTATCCGCACTCCGTCCGACGCACTCGTCGGTCCGGTTGCAACCGGCACGTTGCGTTCGTTGCACCTCGATGCCGTCTACATGGGTGTTCACGGCATCACCGAGCGGGCCGGCTTCAGCACCCCGAACCTGATGGAGGCGGAGACCAATCGCGCCTTCGTTGCCGCGACGGAGCGCCTGATCGTGCTGGCAGATCACACCAAATGGAACGTCACCGGACTCAGCAGCATCGCCCCCCTTACGCAGGCCGAGACCATGATCACCGACACCGGGATACCCGCGTCGGCCAAGGCGGTGCTCGGTGAGCACATCGGTCATGTCGTCGCTGCCGATCCATTGTTCAACGACAATGATCAGACCATGTCCGAACTCAGGAGGAGGGTGTAGTGGCGACCGTGAACTTCACGAGGGCCAGCAGGAGCTATCCCGGCTCGACGCATCCGGCAGTCAACGAGCTCGATCTCGAGATCGCCGACGGCGAGTTCCTGGTGCTGGTCGGGCCATCGGGTTGTGGCAAGTCGACAACGTTGCGCATGTTGGCCGGCCTCGAGCCCGTCGACAGCGGCTCCGTGTACATCGGCGACACCGACGTCACGATGTTGCCACCGCGCGAACGCGACATCGCGATGGTGTTCCAGAGCTACGCGCTCTATCCCCACATGACCGTCGCCGAGAACATCGGTTTCCACCTGAAGATCAAGCGGTTGCCGAAGGCGGAGATCGAACAGCGCGTGCGAGAAGCCGCGCGCCTGTTGGATCTCGATGAGTTCCTCAACCGCAAGCCGGCGAAGCTGTCGGGCGGGCAACGTCAACGAGTTGCCATGGGTCGAGCCATCGTGCGTCAGCCCAAGGTATTCCTGATGGACGAACCCCTGTCGAACCTCGACGCCAAGCTCCGTGTGCAGACCCGTACACAGATCGCCGCCCTCCAACGCCGGTTGGGCGTCACCACGGTCTACGTCACTCACGACCAGGTCGAGGCAATGACCATGGGCGATCGGGTGGCCGTGTTGAAGGACGGCTTCCTCCAGCAGTGTGCGACGCCGCGCGACCTGTTCACTCAACCCGCCAACACGTTTGTCGCCGGGTTCATCGGCTCGCCGGCCATGAACATGCTGCAGTGCACGGCAACCGCCGATGGGCTCACCTACGCCAATCTCAACCTGCCGCTCGCAACATCGCAACGCTCGGGCCTGACGACCGACCAAGTGACGGTCGGTGTTCGACCAGAAGCCTTGCGCATCGGCAACGAAGGGATCGAAGCAACCATCGTGGCGATCGAGGAGCTCGGTTCCGATTCGTTCGTCTACTGCACACCGAACGGCCGCGACGACGTGTCGTTGGTCTCGAGGACAGACGGCCTCAATGCCTCCCGAGCAGGC
>JANOCR010000134.1:0-4710 GCA_031412355.1 Ilumatobacteraceae bacterium
CGGCCGAGCGGTCGATGCCACGCTCCCAAGCCTCGAGCCCTCGACGACCAACGCGCAACCGGTCGTCGTCGATCCATTGGAGACGGTCGCACCGGGTCAGACCGTGCCCCCCTCTACAGCGCCGCCGACAACCGTGTAGCAGGACCTGCCGAACTTTGCCGTGGGGGAATCGGTCATGCTCGGTGCGAAGCCGACGATGGAGGCTCGTGGCATCCGCACCGTGGCCGAGGTTTCGATGGGGCCTGATTGGGAGCTCGAACAGTTGCAGATCGCCAAGACGAGATACCGCATCACCCAAGGTGTGGTGATCCAATTGGGTACCAACGGCACGGTCACACGCGAGCAGTATGAGGCGGTGCTCGACCAGGTGAAGGACCAGCAGCTGGTCGTGATGATGACGGTGAAAGCGCCGAAACCGTGGATCGCCGGCAACAACGAGATCATCAGGTCGCTGCCGCAGACGCATCCCAACGTTCTCGTGCTCGACTGGGAGGTCGCGGCGCAAGCGCCCGAGATCGCCGACCACCTCTCGTCGAACGATGGTGGCATCCACCTGACCGACGACTTTGCCAAAGAGACGTACACGAACCTGATTCTGCAAGCGCTCGGCGTGCCGACCTGACGGGCTTTTGACCGGCGCAACCAGCGACCTACGCTCGCCTGCATGACTACACCTGTTCGTGTTGCCGTCACCGGTGCTGCTGGTCAGATCGGTTACAGCCTGCTGTTTCGCATTGCCTCCGGGTCGATGCTCGGGCCCGATACGCCGGTGATCCTGCAACTGCTGGAGATCACGCCAGCGTTGGGCGCTCTCGGTGGCGTCAAGATGGAACTCGACGATTGCGCCTTCCCGCTGCTGACCGACGTCGTATGCACCGACGACGCCGACGTCGCCTTCGGTGATGTCGACGTGGCGTTGCTCGTCGGTGCGATGCCACGCAAGGCGGGCATGGAGCGAAGTGATCTGCTCAGTGCCAACGGGGGCATCTTCAAGCCGCAAGGTGCGGCCCTCAGCAGGAGCGCGAAGAAGGACGTCAAGATCCTGGTGGTCGGCAACCCGGCAAACACCAACGCGCTGATCGCCATTAGCAACGCGCCCGATCTCGACCCGCGAAGGTTCACGGCGATGACCCGGCTCGACCACAACCGAGCCGTCGGCCAACTGGCGGCCAAGACGGGCACCACCGTGAACGACATCACCAACATGACCATTTGGGGGAACCACTCGGTCACCCAGTATCCCGATCTGTTCCACGCCAAGGTGTCGGGCAAGAACGCCTATGAACTGATCAACGACCATGCGTGGGTCGACGGCACCTACATCCCTACTGTTGCCAAGCGCGGCGCGGCCATCATCGAGGCCCGCGGCGCCTCGTCGGCGGCGTCAGCGGCCAACGCCGCGGTCGACCACATCCGCACCTGGACGCAAGGCACGGCCGAAGGCGACTGGGTGTCGATGGCCATTCCATCCGACGGCTCGTACGGTGTTGCCGAGGGCCTGATCTCGTCGTTCCCGTGTGTGTGCAGCAACGGTGAGTACTCGATCGTGCAAGGGCTCGACATCGACGACTATTCGCGCGGCAAGATCGATGCGTCGGTCGCAGAACTCGCTGAGGAGCGCGACGCAGTGAAGGAGCTGGGTCTGGTCTAGTAGTTCAGCTCAAGTCGGCGATGGCGAGGTCGCAAGCGACGGTCATCATCTGGTCGACGCCGTCTTTCAACTCCTCGTCGGTGACCCGCTCGCTCGTTCCCGCTTCCACGGCGATCAGGTCGCTGATGGTCAGCATGCACAACGTCTCGATCTTGTGGATGGCGCCCAAGGTGTAGAGCACAGCGGCCTCCATCTCCACCGCGAGATGGCCACGCTCCTTCCAACGCTGCATCATGCCCTCGCGCGGGTCGTAGAACAGGGCGCCCGACACGATGGGCCCCACGTGCACGGTGGAACCTGCGGCGCGAGCCAGACCGACGCTGTGCTCGACGAGCGACCAGGTCGCGGTGGGGGTGTGGGCTTCGCCGTTGGTCAGATGACCGATGATCGGATCGTCGGCAGTAGCACTGATCGCCACCACGGTGTCGCCCATCCGCACCCCATCGGCCAATCCGCCGGCCGTGCCGACCCTGATGATCCGCGTCGCACCGAGTTGGATCAGTTCGCTGTAGTAGATCGCCGCGCTGGCACAACCCATGCCAACCGCCTGCACGCTGATCGGCTGACCTTTGAAGGTGCCGGTGTAGCCCAACATGCCGCGCTCTTCGTTGACGCATCGCGCCCCCGGATCGAAGAATGTCTCGGCGATGTAAGTGGCCCGCCGCGGGTCACCAGGCACCAACACGGCGGGGGCATAATCGGTGGGCTCGGCGCGAAGGTGAACAGGCATCCCTCGGAGCGTATATCGGTACGCCTGTTTCGCGGTCGCAAAACTCGTTGCGGGCTACTTCAGAAAGCGCGACGTGGTGTTGTCGGCGAGGACTTTGCCGGCGGTCTGGCAGGTCGGGCAGTACGCCACCGTGTATCCGCTGTAGGAAACCGAACGAATCGTGTCGGTGCAGACCGGGCATGGCTCGCCCACTCGGCCGTGTACCCGTCCCGGGCGATCCTTCGACGAGCTCATGTCAGCGCGGGTGCGTTCGTAGGCGAGCCCTTCGTCGACGGCCTCGTGGATTGCCGTGACGATCGCGGCCGCGCCCTCGGTGCCGAGCTTGCCCGTCATCGCGAACGGCGAGATCTTGGCCCGGTGGCAGACCTCGTTGGCCAGCATTCGGCCGAGCCCGGCGATCTGGTGTTGATCGCGCAGATAGCCGTGAATGCGCATGTTCGTCGAGGCGAACGATGCCGCCAACGAATCCGCGGTCACGTCGAGTGCTTCGGGGCCGAGGCGATTTAGCGGTGGCCCGTCGATGACATCGTTGGATATGCACCACACGCCGGCTCGACGTTCCGTGCCGGCCTCGGTCAAGAGCAGTGCTGGCCCTTCGTCGAACACGAACCTGGCCTGACCATTCCGCGGCTTGGCCGACTGCTTCTCGTCGACCAAGAGCCGCCCTCCCTGCATCAGGTGCACGACGAATGTGACGGGCTCGAACCTCAACAGCAGGTACTTGCCGCGCCGGGCAACTGATTCGAGCGCAAGCCCATAGGCCACGTCGGGGCGCGGGACGGCGGTCTTCAGCGCCGTGAACGTCAGCGGCACGAACTTGCGCAACCGGTGTCCGGTGAACTGCGCGGTCAGCCGCTCCGCGTGCGCTTGAACCTCGGGAAGCTCGGGCACAGCGGCTGCTCTAGCGATACTCGGTCTGCTCGCGAACCGTGGTGAACACCGCGTCGAGCGCGGCGAAAACCGGTTGCGAGTCGATCAACTTCTGCTGGTTGCCGGTAAGGCGGATCAAACCCTTGATGAAGGCCTCTTGGGCGTTGAGCTCTCCGGTCGCCACAGCCGTCGCCGTGGCCCACGACTGCTCCATGCAGACATCCTCGGCCTCCGCGGGCCCGGCTCCGAACGAAGCGCTGCCATCGCCGAGGCGCAGGTGATAGGTGACGCTGCCCTCTGGACCGTCGGTGACGATCTGTGTGACGCCGATCTTGTGGGTGCTGGCGAGCGCAGCGAGGTCGATGCTGTTGGCGACCTCACGCGACAGCGCGTCGATCCAGGCGAGACTGAGATAGCGAACCACGGCCGCCTAGTCTGCCGGATCGAGATGCTGTTCGCTGCTGCCGACGAGGCCCGCCATCCCGATGTGGCCGTCGAGGCGTGGTGGTGGTGGGGATGGAACACCGATATCACCGCCGGCGTGTTCGTGGGGTTGGAGCTGCGTGGTCGCCGCTTCGACTACTGGGCCGGGCTCGTTCGCCGCGGCGAGCCGTACCTGTACATCGAGGAGCTCGACGGCACCGGCCTTCGCGAGGGTCTGGAGATCAAGCCACCGCAGATGTGGGCGGACCACGCATGTGATGTCGCGTTTCGTCAGTGGAGCGTGGGCAACGAGGCACACGGCGTGTTGCTCGATGATCCGACTGAGGCATGGCGCCGGGCGTACGGATCGCCGGTGCCGGTCACCTTCGACATCGAGTGGGGAACAGCGGACGAACCCACGCAGATCGCCCACGGCTACGAGCAGGTTGGTGAGATCGACGCCAGAATCGAACTGACCGAAGGAGTCCTCGAACTGATAGGCCCGGCCCATCGAGTGCATGTGTGGGGCGTGCCGTACTTCCCGCAGTCGCTGGCCATGCCGGTCGACACCACTGGGCTTCGCGGCCCGTACCGCCGCAGTGACGGGGTCAACGTCGACCAGGTGCTTACCTCCGACGGTTGGCTCGGTCGCACAACTGGCTGAAACCTCGTGCGTGGCGCCGTGCGCATGAGTCTGTACGTGAAGTTGAGGGTCTTGGTTTTCATTACCCAGTGCTCCCGTTGTGCCACTTAGCGTGACCGTTGGGAACTCAACGTGGCCAAAGGGGTCGTATGACCCATTGCCGTTCGTGCGACCAGCTTGTTCCCTGAAGGGCTGGCGGGTGGCGACAATACGGTGGAGCCGACGCAAGAGATCTGCGGGCAATCGCCCGCTCGCAGGATGGAGAATAATGCGTCGGAATCACGTTGCAACCCCCACTTTCACAGCGAGGCGCGTGCGCGGGCTGATTGGTGTGCTGACGGCCAGCGTGCTCCTTGCCCTGCAGGCCCCTGTAATCGCGTCCGCTATCGAGGA
>JANOCR010000135.1:0-12694 GCA_031412355.1 Ilumatobacteraceae bacterium
CTGGCCATGTGGGCGAGCGACCGCACCGCTGATTCGGGGAAGCGGTATGTCGGCACCTTCAACCCGCCGAGTTGCACCGTCTCGTTTCCGGCCAGCACGGTGGCCAGCATGGTCTTGTGAGGGTGACTCGCCGCGGCCGTAGCGATCGCGTCGAGCATCGAGCGATCGCGATCCGGCAGTGGCGGCACGTAGATCGCCAGCACGGCGTCGATGTCAGGATCCTCCAGAACCACTCGGAGCGCCTGCTCGAATACGGCGGGCGAACCGGATGCGACGATGTCGACAGGGTTGCCGAGCGCGGCAGCGGCGGGAAGCAAGTCGGCGAGGCGCGCCTGTGTTTCCTTGCTTAGCTCGGGCACCAGCAGGCCATGAGCCGTCGCCGCGTCGGCCGCCAGAATGGCCGGGCCGCCCGCATTGCCGACGATCGCTACGCGGCGCCCGGCCGGCGGCGGCTGGCTCGCAAAGGCCTGGGTGGTGTCGAACAGCTCCTCGAGGGTGTCGACGCGGGTCACGCCGGCGCGCGACAACACCAACTCGGCAACGTCGTCAGAAGTTGCCAGCGCCGCCGAATGCGACAACGCGCCGCGCTTGCCTGCCGGGCTGCGCCCCGACTTCACGGCGATGATTGGCTTGGCCCTGGCGACGCGCGAGGCGATTCGCACGAACTTGCGCGGGTTGCCGAACGACTCGAGATACAGCGCGATCACGGCGGTTGACTCGTCACTCTCCCAATACCGCAACAGGTCGTTGCCGGAGATATCGGCCTTGTTGCCGACCGAGACGAAGCTCGAGATACCGATGCCTCGTCGCGCGCTCTCGTCGATCAGGGAGATGCCGAGTGCGCCCGACTGGGTCATGAAGGCAACGTTGCCCGGGATCGGATCGACCGGCGCGAATGTCGCGTTCATTCGAATCAATGGATTGGTGTTGGCCAGTCCCATGCAGTTCGGCCCCACCACGCGCATCCCGTAGCGCCTCGCCGTCTTCACCAACTCGGCTTCGGCGGCCCGACCATCGGTGCCGAGCTCGGCGAACCCCGCGCTGATGATCACAATGCCACCGACGTGCGCGGCGCCGCACTCGGCAACGACCGCGGCGACTGCATCGGCAGGGACGGCGATGATCGCCAGATCCGGCGGCATGGGTGCATCACTCACGCTGGCGTAGGCGTGGATTCCACCGATCGATCCGGCGTGAGGGTTCACGGGCAGGATTGCGCCGGCGAAACCGCCGCGCAGCAGGTTGTGCACGAGCTCGTGGCCGATGGTGCCGGGCGTTCGGCTGGCGCCGATGACCGCGATCGACGACGGGTTGAGGATGCGTCGGATCGACGCCACGACCGCTGCACGTTCGCGGTCCTCGATGTGCTCGTCGAGCTCGGCAGACGGAGCGAGGGGAAAGCTGACTTCGATGACCCCGCTGTCGAAGTGGCTGGTCACGCTGAACCCGGCATGGCGGAACACGTCCATCATCGCTCGGTTGTCGGGCAGTGTCTCGGCGTCGAACCGTTCGATCCCGTTGCTGCGGGCAACTGCGGCGAGGTGTTCGAGCATCACGGTTGCCAAGCCGCGGCGCTGCTGGTCGTCCTCGACCACGAACGCGACCTCAGCCGCAGTGTCGTCTTTACCGCGGTCGTATCGTGCGACAGCGACCACGAGGCCGTCGAGCTCGGCTACGAGTGCGAAGCGTTCGCGGTAATCGACTTCGACGAGTCGGTGCAGTTGCGGCTCTGGAAGCCTGGGGATCGGCGAGAAGAACCGGTAATAGATCGACTCCGGCGACAAGCGACCGTGCAGGCCGCGCAGCTGTTCGAGGTCGTCTGGTCGGATTGGGCGGATGTGTGCGGTTCCGCCGTCGATCAGCACGACGTCGCTTTCCCATTGGCTTGGATATGTGGCAGGTGCGCCGGGCTCGGGCACCGCCGTCATCGGCCGGACCTTGCATGCGCTGCTGGAGTTGCCGTGGTGGCGACGAATGCGCGGCCGAGAGCCTCGCCCCACTGCCTGGCACGGTCGATCTCGCCGGAGGCAAGCGGCCCTGCGGTGCCGGTGACCCTGAAACTGTGAGGTGTGGCGAGCGTCTCGAATCCGGCGTGTCGGAGGCGGCGTTGAATGGAGCGTGCTGCGGAGCCGGTGATCGCCTGTGGCTTGTCGATCCGCGTGTCGAACGCAGCGCCACGACAAGCGTGGCGACCCTTCTGGTCGTGCAACCACTCGCGGACGCCCGGCCCTGGTGGAGTCACGTCGAGCAAATGATCGGGATGCTTGGCGCCGTCCATCGCCGCGGCGTCGCGGGTTCGCGTGCTGCTGAGCCCCCATGCATGCGTCGGCGCACCGACGACCACCAAGCCGACGTCGTCGAGCTCGATCGCCTCCGGGTGGCGAGCGGGCGCAATCTCCGTCGGGAGTGCCAAACTCAGGCCCTCGGCGATCGCCTCGGCCACGTGCCTGGTGTTGCCGAACATCGATTCAAAGACAACGAGCGCTTTCATCGGACTCTCCTTTTCTGTCACCACCGTACGTCGTTGCGGTGACGGCTGAACAGGGACCTCGGTCCCGCGCAAGACGTCCAATCGGGTTCGCCGTCAAGCGTTGATCGGAGTCGTCGGGATCTCGGTGCTGGGGTCGTTCGAGCCCAGGATCTTCAAGAAAGACTTGAGGGAGAAGACCAAAGCGCAGCAGGCCAGCAGGGCGGCGGCGACTCCGAGGAGTGTGTCACGCCATAGGCCTGTGCTCTTTGCAGAACCAGCGGCGGCGACTGCTGTCGGCGCCCCAGCGGCCTGCTGCGTTTGGAATCCGTCCCCGTTCGTGGGCGGCGACGCCGCCTGTTGTGCTGCCGCCTGGTCTGGCGGCACCACGTCGATTGTTCCGGTCATCCCCTGATGCACCAGACAGGTGTAGGCGAACGATCCGAGAGTGGTGAACGTGTACTGGTAGCTCTCGCCCGGCTTCAGCAATCCCGAGTTGAACGACTTGCCGTCGGCGGTCACCGTGTGCGCCGCAGCGCCGGTCAGCGTCCAAGTGGCTGTAGCGCCGACCGCTACGGTGGCAGGGTTGGGGTTGAACTGATTGTCGGCGACGTCTATCGAGACCGCCTGTATGGTCGTGGCGGCCGGGCCTCCATCAGCCGTGGTTTGCGCCGAAGTCTGTGGAGGGATGACGCTTGCGCTCTCGGTGGCCCCCGTCGCGCTCGCGAGTCCACTGCTACCGACGTCGACTGTGCCACGCATGTCCGGGTGCAGGATGCATGTGTAGGTAAAGGATCCAGCGGTGACGAAGGTGTGTACCCAGGCGCCACCCGGCTTGATTAGGTCGCTGTCGAACGAGCCGTTGGCCGCCGTGACCGTGTGCGTCGCCTTGCCGTTGTTGGCGAATGTCAAGGTACCCCCGACGGCCACCCGGAAGCTTGACGGCACGAAGCCGCTGTCGTTGATCGCGATGGATCCGGATGCGGCACCGGCCGAACCGGCTGATGACGCTCCCCCAGCGGTCGCGGTCGTGTCGGCGATGATCGTTGCGGCGTTGCTCGCCGGTGCAGCGCTGGGCGGAACGCTGCCGTCGGGGGCCTTGGCGATCACTGTGCCGACCATCTCGGGATGGATCTCGCAGAAGTAGGCGAAGGTTCCCGCGGTAGCGAAGCTTCGAGACCAACTGGTCGCCTTCTTCATCAGTCCGCTGTTGAACGATTGATCGTCGGCTGTCACCGTGTGGGTGACAGCATCGATGTTCGCCCACGTTACCGAGCTGCCGACGTTGACAGTGATCGATGACGGGGAGAAGAGACTGCCGGCGATGCTCACGAACTCGTTCGTTGCGGCGCTGCCGGGTGCCGGCGTTACCGATGGTGCTGCCGGGGCGACCGGTGCCGGTGTCGGTGCTGCCGGTGGAGTGGGCACGGAGGCCGGCGAACCGACTGCCGCGATCACGATCACGGTGCCCCGCATTCCACCGTGAAAATCGCATCCGTAGGTATACGTTCCAGCCTGCGCGAAGGTGTGCACGAAAGTTGCGCCCGCATTCAACGTTCCGCTGTCGAACGAGGCGTTGTCGGCAGTTACGGTGTGCTTTGATCCGTCGTCATTCGACCATGTCACTGTGGCCCCGACACCGACAGTGACGGTGGTGGGCGAGAATTGTCCACCTGCAAGCCGAATCGACGCAGTGGACGGCGGTGCCGGCGTGATGGCTGGGGCGCCGCCGATGGCCGGAGGCGTGGCGGGTGCTACACCATCGACAACCAAGATGGTTCCCCGGTACGCCGTCGAGTCTTGGTTGTGGTGATCGACGTAGGTGTAATTACCGGGTGTGGTGAAGGTGATCGAGGCGCTCTGACCCGCTTCGAGTTCGTCGGTGCGGAAATCGACGGGGCCGGAGTCGGACCGCAGTTCGTGGGGCTCGGTGTCGTTGTTGGTCCAGGTGACTGTGGTGCCGACGTGGATGGTCGCGTTCGATGGGCTGAGTGTGTTGGTGATGCTGATGTTGAGTTGGTCGGCTGCGCTGGCGACAACGAAGACTCCCAACGTCGAAAATAGTAAGGCGACGATGATTCCGACTGCCCGGTGGACCCACACCCTTTGGTGATCTGCATTGCCTTGGTTGCCTGTCCATGTGTTCATTGCCGACTCCTTCTCTTCTAGTCAAGGTACGGGGAGCGTTCGGCTACCAACAGTGCTATCTGTCAGCATGCTTCGGGTCCGAAGTATGAGTCGTGCGCCAAAAACTTGGGTCCATTGGCTTAAGTTGCGGGTTCGAGGTCGAGGCTGACCAGGGTTCGCCTAGCATCGCGTCGCATGCGGATCGTGTCCCTCCTTCCGTCGGCGACCGAGATGTTGTTCCAGCTCGGGCTCGGCGATCAGGTGGTCGGCGTGACGTTCGAGTGCGACTTCCCGCCCGAGGCTCGCACCAAGCGGATCGTGTCGAAATCGGCGCTGCCCGAGGGATTGACCCCGGTAGAGATCGACGCCGTGGTGAAGCAGCGGTTGGCTGCGGGAGCGGACCTCTACCGCCTCGATCAGGGTGCGTTTGCCGACATCGATCCGACGCTGGTCGTCACCCAAGACCTGTGTGCCGTCTGCGCCGTCGACGTCACGAAGGTCGACGTCGCTGTGGCGTACCTGAGGTGCAATGCGCAGATTCTGACGCTCGACCCGATGACCCTTGCAGAGGTGATCGATTCGGTTCGGCTTGTCGGCGAGGCGACGGGTACCGAGGCCGAAGCGGCGATGGTGATGGCCGGGTGTTACGGCCGGTTGTCGGCAGTCGGCGCCAAGCTCGACGGCGTTGCTGCTCGACCGACGCTGTTGTTGGAGTGGACCGACCCTGCGTTCACCGATGGGCACTGGGTGCCCGACATGATCGCCGCGGCAGGCGGGCGGTCGGTGTTGGGTCGGGCGGGGAACAACTCGCAAGGCGCCACATGGGCCGAGATCGGTCAGTGCGGCGCCGAGGTCGTGATCGTCGCACCCTGCGGCTTCCGTCTCGCTGGCGCAACCGACCTGGCCGAACAGGTGGTGGCCAAGGGTGTGTTGCCAGCCCACGCCGAGGTGTGGGCGGTCGACGCGGATGCGTTCGTCGTTCGGCCGAGCCCACGTGTGGTCGACGGTGTCGAGATCTTCGCCTCGATCCTGCATCCCGATCGCCACGGCATCGCCGACCCCGCCACCGCGACCCGAGTGCGCTGAATTCCGGGGTGAGGTTCAGCTGAGCCAGGGGTAGCGGGCGGTGTCCTTGCCGGCGTAGTCGGGGTCGAGGTAGATGAACACGCGTTGGATCTTCCAGTCGCGGATCTCGAACACGTCGCACCAGCGACCGGCACCGGACTCGGGATCACCGGCACGCCATGGACCATCTTGGTGCTCGCCGTGGCTGGTGCCCTCGGCCACGATGGTGTCGCTGCCCGAGAAGATCCAGTTGAAGTGTGAGAAGTGGTGAGTGATCCCTTTCAAGGTCGCCCCGACATCGCCGAACAACTTGCCGATGTCGTCCTTGCCGTTGGCCAGGCCCCACTTCGGGAAGTAGACCTGTGCGTCGTCGGCGAACAGGTCGAGGATGCTTCCACCCGTCGAGGTGACTCCACCGTTGTCAAAGGCTTTGAGGTACTCGATCGCCACCGACTTGCGCTGGTCGTCGGTCATCGTCTGAGTGGACAGTGCCATGCGTGCCTCCCGGTCGTGTACAAGGTGAGAGCCGCACTTTACGTCAACGTGATGAGAGCCCGTCGACCCGTGGTAGGGCGCCAGGGACGCCGTCTCGAAGCGTCAGAATCGCTGCGCCGTCCACGACGGTGCGGGTTCGGTAGCGCTGCTCGAGCAACACCTCGATCTCGCCTGAGGGATTGCACACCTCGACGGTCTGGTAGATGGCGACGAAGGTCGGTGGCGTGTCGCCGGCGAAGAGGTCGACGAGTCGAGCCTGGGCATCCCTGCCGTTCTGCACTCCGTCGAGCCACAGGTACGGATACGGCGCGATGGCATCGGCGTTGGCATACAGACCGGCGCTCGCACACATCACGTACAGCGTCGAGTGCGGAGTTCGGTGTTCGATGTACCACTGCCCGACTCGCTCGTCGATCGATGGCCGGGGGTCGTCGTGGGCGCGGAGGGCCACAGCGGCGCGGTCGAGATCGATCACCTCTGCGGTGCTGATCACCGACGGGATCGCCAGGAGGCAAGTGACTGCGACCAGCAGGCGCGGATTGAGTCTGGCGAGGGCAACACCGGCGGCCGTGGCAAGCGGGAAGGTCAGCGTCACCCAGTAGTGGCGGTGGAACAGGCCGCCCGTCAGAAACGCCATGGCTGCGCAGCACACCCAGGCCGGCAGCAGAGCGGTCGACCTGGTTACGACACGACTTCGCACCACCCAAATGGCGAGCCCGGCAAAGGCCGCAGCAGCGAGTGGAAGGATCGTCGGCGCGGCAATCCGCGACGTGATCTCGAAGCGGCCCCAGTCTGCGTCGGACGTCGCGTTGAGGCCACCGATTCGGTAGCCGGCCACCGCGTACCACCATGAACTGAAGCCCAACAGCGTGCCGTGCAATACCAAGATGGACAGCACGGAAGCGAGTCCGGCCGCACACACGACGCAGTCGCGCGCCACCTCCCGCCACTTGCGTTGCCCGGTCAGGCCGCCGCCGACGAGACACACCATCACTGCGAGGAAGCCGTCGAAACCCGATTGCTTGATCGACATCGCGCAGCCGGCCAGCACCCCGCTGACAAACAGCCACGAACGGCTGTGGCCTCGCAGCATGTAAGCGCACGCCGCGGCCAGGCCGGTGGCAGCAACCGCGCCGGCCAACAACTCGCCGTTGGCGGCAAACCCTTCGATGCGTGCATTCGCCGACGCGACCGCGAGCAAGATCGCAGCCGCCGCGGCGGCGCGCTGACCGGCGATCGCAAATGCGATGTATGCGACCGCAACGACTGCGATGCCACCGAAGACGATGGCCAGCACGCGAATGGCCTCGGGTGATCCGCCGGTCAGGCGGTCCCAGAACCGGAACAGCACGAGCAATCCCTGCGGCCGGTCGACCCATGCGTCGTCGTACATCGATTCGCCCGCTGCCCACGCGCGAGCGACCGCCATGTAGCCGCCCTCGTCGGCACTGAGCGGCGTGGTGATGAACCTGGCGCGAAGTGCGATCGAACCGAGGATCGCGACCAGAACCCAGCGGACCGGAAAGCGGTCCGCGCGTGGCGGCTCGGCGAAGTTGCCGAGGTCCACGTCTGGTCGGGCGGTCTCCAGGAGAAGTGTCATCGATCGGGTACCTCGATCCGGCCCACCATAAGTTCTGCTCACCTACTTGTGTCGTCGCGGTGTCTGACCTGGCTTGACACGGCCATGAGTGCTTGGTATCAACCACCATGCGCAGATGGCCGGCGTTCGCCTTGCTCGTCGGCGCCGTGGTAGGTGTGTCGATTGGTTTCAGCCCGAACGCATCCAACTCGCAGGTCAGCGTCGCCACGGAGACTGTCGGCACCGACACTGTCAGCACGGGCACCTTCTTCCCCGTTTCGCAGCCCGAGCCAACCCGGTTAGCCGGTGGTGAGGCCGAAGCCATCGTCGCGCTCGGTGCGACGGGCGCTGGAATCCCGGAGTCCGGCGACGGCCACTCGCACACGGACACGGTCGGGGTCGTCCCACTCGACCCGGTGATCGCGCCGGTCTTCACGAGCCAATGGAATGCGGCCCAGGCCGCGATCCCCTCGTACGACACGCAGGACGAGGCCGCCGCGCTGGGCTATGTGCGAGCGACGGCCCCGGCGGGCGGAATCGGCACCCATTGGGTCTTGTGGTCGCAGATCGCCAAGCCGTTCGAATCCGCTGCGCCGTCGATGCTGCTGTTCGACGAGCGCCGCGACCCTGCCGTGCTCGTCGGATACTCGTACGCCCTGCAGTCACCAAACCTGCCCGAGGGCTTCGCTGGCCCCAACGATCACTGGCACCAGCACCGCGGTCTCTGCGTGGTCGATGGATGGGTCGTGCGCGAACAGGCCACCGGGCCCGAAGCTTGCGGCGGCACCTACATCGCCGGCGGCGACTTCTGGATGCTTCATGCCTGGGTAGTGCCCGGCTGGGACAACCGCAAGGGAGACTTCGCCCCGTTCAATCCGAAGCTCTGCCCGCCCGTGGTCGGCACCCCCGACGTCAACCGCTGCCCCGAGTGAGCAATGGCGATTCGCTGAGCGCGCTCGGGATGACTCGAACATCCAACCTTTTGATCCGTAGTCAAATGCTCTATCCATTGAGCTACGAGCGCCTATGTCGGGAGATGAGTGTAGTGGGACCGGTGCCGATGCAGCACTGCGAAACACTCCACGCAGCGAGGGGCCGTGTGGGCGCGGCAATACGCCACGAGTGGCAGTTGTCGCGCCCGTCAAGATGTGTGGGCGCGGTAATACGCCAGGGGTGGCGGTTGTCGCGCCCGTATGAGCGGGCGGGGAGGTGTCAGGCGGCGACTGTGGTGGTGGTCGTGGGCGTCGAGATGGCCCACGGTGCCCAGCCGTTGCGGTTGTACAGCGTCAGGGCGGCGGTGGCGTTGACCCGCGGGTCGTACAACTGGGCAGCGCTGGTGACGCCGATGCCTGCCAGCCATGTGCGATGCACGCTGTAGTAGATCTGGAACAGTCCGTAGCAGCAGTAGTTCTTCACCGTGGGGATGAGGTTGCTCTCGCGGGTGGCGATGCGGATGGCCTCGTCTTCGAGGTCGTCGGGCCACACGTCGCGGATGATCTGGGCGACCTGCGCCTTGCTGTAAGTGTTGGGAGGCGAGGGTGGCTGGGTGTTGGCTGGCGGCGAAGTCGCAGGTGGTGTGGTCGGCTGCGTGGTAGCGGGCTTGGGCTGCGTGGTGGCGGGTTGCGTCGTGGTCGGAGGTTTGGTGGTCGGCGTCCCCGGATCAACCGCGCCGGCCGGCAAGCAGATGGTCTTGCCCGGCAGCAGCAAGGTGTTGACGGTGGCGTTGTTGGCGGCGAGCAGTGACTTCATCGACACCTTGGCGCGGCTGGCGATGGTCGACCAGGCGTCGCCCTTGGCGATCGTGTAGGTCAATCCGCACGCTTGGTCGGCGGATTGCGTGGCAGCGGCAGGTGCCGCGGTGGGCGCCTGGCTGGTGGTGCTCTTCGGCGCTGCCTTCTTCGCTGCGGTGGTCGGAGCCGCGCTGGGTGCCGGGGTCGCGACCACGACAGCGGCTTCGGTCGGTGCAGGGTTGACCGGCACCGTGGTGGTCTCGAGCACGGTGGTCGGGGCGGCGGTGGGCGCTGCGGTCGGGGCAACCGTCGCCTCCGTGGGTGCGGGTGCGGGCAACTGGCCGACCAGCACGGCGTCGTCGCCCTGGATGATCGACGCACGGACCCGCGAGTTGTCGGCGCGCAGGCTGAGGGCGAACGGCACCAGCAGCAAGGTGACACCGACCATCAGGCCGATGCGGGTCAGCAGTGGGTTGCGGGGAAGGTGCAGCGCTGGGATCGGCCGCGTGCGATCGGCGCGAACAACCGGCACCATTCGGCTTTCCGCCCGGGTGGCAGCAGGGCCGCGGGTGTCGGTATGGGCCCGGGTGCCCACCTGTGTGCGCTTCAACTGCCTGGTGGGTTCGTTCTCCCAGAACCCAAAAGGATCGTCCGAGTTGTCGTGCTGCATGGTTGGTACACCCCTCCGGGGTGGTGCCGGGTCCTGGAAGACGTCCAGTGAGACGCTCTGTCTACTCCCGCCGTCACACAATTGCAACATTGGGGTAACCGCCGAGGGTCTGGGTCAGCGCAACGGGCCGGTGGTTGAACCACCGGCCCGTCCTGGCGGAGAGGGTGGGATTTGAACCCACGGACCACTTGAAGGCGGTCCCCGCATTAGCAGTGCGGTCCATTCGACCTGGCTCTGGCACCTCTCCCAGCGCACGCTGAGGCTATCGCAGCGACCGCCAGCGTCCCCACCGCGAATTCGCCGAGGTTCCGCTTCTTTGTCGGCGCTGCGCATCTGTGAACCGAAGGGAGAGGTTTATGGATCAGGAGTGCATTTGCCCGACGTCGCCCCGCTGCGATGGCCATGCCGCCGGTATGCTGCCGGCGGACGGGTGAAAGTGGCGGAAATGAATACAGCGCGCGCGGAGGCGTTACGGCCATTGACTGCTTCGACGCGAAGCGCCTTCCGACCCTCCTCGAGATCACGGGTACGAATCGCTATCGGCACCCTGTTGGCCATGGTTGCGGTCGGCGTCGTGCTGCTCGTCTTTTCGACCGCTGATCGGCGCGTCGCCGTCCTCCAGGTCGTTCGGGATCTCCCTGCCGGAACGCAGATCGCTGCCGGGGATGTTCGTTCGATCGAACTGTCGACCGACCCATCGCTGGCAGTCGTGCGGGCCGTCGACATCTCCAGCGTCGTCGGCCAGTACACAAAGGTTCGCATCGTCACGGGCGGACTGCTGGCGACCGGCCTGCTGCAGGCCGCGCCACTCGTGGCGCCCGGCTCAGCTGTGGTCGCGGTCACGATCCCATCTGGCGAACTGCCGGCCGGCCTGCGCGAGCGTTCGCAGGTCCAGATCGTGATCCCGTCGGTCGACGACGCGACACCGACGGCAACGGTCGTTGGTCGGGTTATCGGCCTGCCTGACGTCCCCGACTCGGTCACCGGGCAGCTGTCGGTTTCGTTCGAGATGTCCGCGGCCGATGCGGTCGCCGTGGCCAGTGCCATCCGAGTCCGAGTGGTCCTGCTCGACCCAGGTCTCGACACAGCCGGGATCTCAGGGTGAGCCTCGTCGCCGTGGTTGGCGACGGTTGCACCACGACAGCATTGGGACTTGCAGCTGCGTGGCCGTTCGGGGAGCCGTGCCTGGTGGCCGAGTTCGATCCGGCCGGCGGGTGCCTGGCTGCATGGCTCGATCTGCCACGGTCGCCGGGTCTCGCCGACGTCGCCGCATCGTCGACTCCCGGGTCGTGGGCGACCATCCAATCGATGATGCAACGAGCCCGGTCCGGCGTCGAGGCCCTGGTCGCACCCACTCGTGCGCTCGAAGCGGCTGCAGTCGTGGCGGCGGCGACCACGTCGGTACTGCCTGTCCTTGCGGCGCTCGAGTCACCGGTCGTCATCGCCGATGGCGGTCGCTTGCGCGGCAGCCTCTCCGCGTTGGTTCTCCAGGCAGGTGTCGTCGTGATCGCCCACCGCCAGCACTCCGGTTCTGCCGCTGCCGCGGCTCTCGGCCTCGAGCGAGTCGCCGAGCTGTCGTCGCTGCTCGCGGTTCGATCGATTCCTACCGTCGTCGCGCTCATCGGCGCCCGCCCGTATACAGCCGCCGAGGTGGCCGATTTCGTGCTGGCCGACACCGTGGTCGCACTTGCCGATGATCCATGGGCCGCCGCCGTGTTTGCCGGACGAGCCGGCTCCGCGGTGCGTCTGCGTCGTTCGCCGCTGCTGCGCTCGTTCGCTGAGTTGGCGAGCGTGGTGTCCGTGAGGCTCCGCCATCATCGTCCCGACAGCTCTTGGCAGCCGCCATACGACGGCCGGTCGATTGCTGAACGATCATGAACGTCGACCGGGTGATGGTCCGCGAACTGACTGCTCGGCTGTCGGGCCGTCTGGTCGAGGCGATCGAGAGCGACACACCGTCGACCAACGTGACTGGATTCAGCGCTGCTGACGGACTGCGTCGCGTCGGCCTACGCGATGACCGTGCCCGCCTCGAGTTGTTGATGGGTCGGTGGATGGCCGAAGAGATCGCCAGGGTCAACCAGACACGGTTGCAGCGCGGCGACGGTCTGCTCGACGAGTTCACCGAACGCAACCTGCGTGCGGCGGCATATGCCGAGACGGTCGGCGCGGGTCCGCTCGAGCCGTACATGCACGATCCTGAGGTGGAGGAAATCGATGTCAACTCGCATCGTGTGACGTGGGTGTCGTATTCCGATGGACGCAAGGAGAACCTCGGCCAATTGTGGGACTCGGCCGACGACCTCTACGCCTTTCAACGCCGGCTCACGCTGTCGATGGGGGTGGCGGAGTCGCGGCTCGACGAGCAGTCGCCCATGGTCACGCTCCGGGCCCCAGATGGCTCGCGCGTGGTGATGGTGCTGGGTGGTCCGGGTCGAAGCGGGGTCTCGTCGGAGCCGCGGATTGCCATTCGACGGTTCACGATCAACCGGGTTGGCCTCGATGGCCTCGCCGCGCGTGGACTGTTCCCGCAGT
This sequence comes from Ilumatobacteraceae bacterium, assembly GCA_031412355.1. Lineage (GTDB taxonomy): Bacteria > Actinomycetota > Acidimicrobiia > Acidimicrobiales > Ilumatobacteraceae > JAENVT01. The sequence goes on from JANOCR010000135.1 coordinate 12,669, forward strand.
GGCTGGTCCCACAACTCGAGGCGTTG
>JANOCR010000136.1:0-9275 GCA_031412355.1 Ilumatobacteraceae bacterium
CCGACGGCTACCGCAACGTTGGTGCCGAAACGCGCTGCGAACTTTGGCGAGTTCGGCGCGATCACCATCATGACGACGGCGAACGGCAACTGCTTCACACCGGCCTCGAACGTGCCGTACCCCAGGACGAGTTGGAAGTACTGCGTGAGGAGGAAGAAGAAGCCGAACATCGCGAAGAACACGAGGGTGATCACGCCTGCGGCCACGCCGAACCGGGGATCGAGGAAGTAACGCAGGTTCAACATCGGTGCGGTGTTGCGCAGTTCCCACATCAAGAATGCGGCGATCAGCACCGCTGACAGCGCAAACCACAGCAAGCTCTGGCTGCTGGCCCAACCACGCACGGGGGCCTCGATGATCGCGTACACCAGGGAGCCCAGGCCGACAATCGACAGAAGTGCGCCGATCGGGTCGAGGGCTCCAGGTTGCGGATCGCGAGATTTCGGCAACAGGACATACCCGGCCACAAGTGCCACTGCGATGATCGGTACGTTGACCAGGAACACCGAGCCCCATGAGAAGTGCTCCAAAAGGAAACCGCTGGCGACTGGGCCAACAGCGGCGCCCCCGCCGGAGATGCCGGCCCACACGGCGATTGCCTTGCCACGCTCGTGAGGCGGGAACACATTGGTCAGGATCGACAGCGTGGCAGGCATGACGAACGCTGCACCAAGCCCCATCACTGCGCGGCCGGCGATGATCGCCGAAGCGCTATGCGAGAACGCGGCGAACAACGATCCAGCGAGGAACACGGTGAGACCGGACTGCAGTGCCCCCTTGCGGCCGTAGCGGTCGCCGATGGTGCCGGCCGTCAGCAACAGACCGGCGAACACGAGCCCGTACGAGTCGACCATCCACTGTTGCGCAGAGATCGAGGCGTTGAGCTCGCGGGCCAGCGTGGGAAGTGCGACGTTGAGTGCGGTGTTGCCGACGATGACAACCATCAGGCTGGTGCACAGCACCACCAGAATCTTCCAGCGACGGGCGAACACGGCCGGGTCGATGTCGACGACCGCCGTGTCGGACCCTGGCTGTTGGGTTGGGCTCATGCTCCCAACCTACGAGACCGTATCGGCCGTGACCCAGTGTCAACCCGCGTCGTTCACGACGGCGAGAATGGCCGGGCCACCTCGCACCAGTGACTCGTCCTCGATGTCGCGAACAAGACCCGTGAACGCCTCGAAGTCGGCGGCCACACCTGTCTCTTCGAAGGCTGCGAAAACTCGCGTCAGCTCATCATCGTCGCCCTCCTCGGGCAGGGCAGCCATCACATCGCCGACAGAGCCGGTGATGGCTTGCAGAGCTCCGAGCATCGCCTGGTGTCGTCCGAGAAAACCAGATGGTGGATGGATGGACCGGAAGCCGGCCTCTAGATCGACGATCGTCCCGAAGAGCGTGTTGAAGATTTCGGTGGCCGAGGAACCGTCATCGCCGGACTCGGCAAAGACCCGCGCCACCACTGTGTCGAACGAGGCTCCTGCCGAGGCGAGCGCCTCGAGATATGCCGTCTCTTCGGCGTCGAGTGGCTCCACGGTCGGGAGCGCACCCCCGGCAAGCACCTCGAGAAATCTCGCGGTTGCCATCGCCGCCTCGGCGCTCACGGCCACCCGTACTGCTGCACCCTTCGGGTCACGCCGCAGGGCGCCGTCATCGTCGATTGACACTCGGATGTCCTCGATGGTCACCACCTGTGGCGACATCGCGACAACGGCCGCAAGCTCGTCCCATAGGTAGACGCCCTCCAGCGACCGCGACGACAACAGCTCATCCTCGAACCGGCCCACCTCCGTTTCGAGAAATCCCATGTTCGCCAACAGGGCGCGGTTCCATGGCACGGCGTTGGTGGCATCGAGGCCGACGAACAGAACGGGCACGCCGCTGGCCAGCGTTTGCCGGACGGCCTCCGGATCGATGTACAGGTTCCATTCCGCCGCAGGCGCGGCCTCGACGTTGCCAGGTACGTCGAGGGCCCCGCCCATCACGACGATTCGCGCGATCTTCGCGGCGAGTTCGGGTCGCTCGCTCAAGGTCGCGCCGATGTTGGTCAGCGGTCCCACCGCAACGATGGTCACAGGCCTGGCCACAGATTCAAGGGTGGCGGCGAGTAGATCCTCGGCGTCGACAACAGGTTGCTCGGGAAACGCCGGATCAACCGTCTCGACGAGCCCGTTGGCTGCGGCGCGCCACGCCAGCGGCCAGTCGCGATAGCCATCGAGCGGTTTGTCGCGTCCGCACCCGACCGGCACGTTCGACCGGTCCGCGAGGTCGAGCACGAAGCGCGTCGTGCGAACACCCGGTTCGCAATCCGACTCGCCCGTGCCCGGCAATGTCACCGCAAGGAGGTCGACGGTGGGATGAGACGCGAGGTACAAGAGCGCGCCCACATCCGACACCGTCGGGCTGAAGTCGAAGATCACCGGCTCCTGACCCGTTGGCGACGGCTCGTTGCATGCCGCTGTCAACGGCAGAGGACCGAGCAACACAAGGAGCATCCCGAATCTTTTGATCACACCCCTACAGACGTTGGCCGCACATGCTGTGGGTGACAGTGTGGCATCGATTCACAACAAGCACGAACAGTGCACTAGTAGCGTCGCTGGCATGCGAGTGGCGATGTTCAGCTCGAAGTCATACGACCAGATCAGCTTCGGACAGGTCCCCCAACACGAGCACGACGTATTCATGATCGAAGACCGGCTCCGGACACGAACCGCTGCTCTCGCCGCGGGTGCCGAAGCCGTCTGCATCTTCGTCAACGACGTAGCCGACGCCGAGGTTCTGGGGCTGCTCGCTGACCTCGGTGTCCGCCACATCGTGCTGCGCTGCGCAGGCTTCAACAACGTCGACCTGGCCGCGGCTGCCGAGCTGGGCATGACCGTCGCGCGCGTTCCCGCCTATTCACCCAACGCGGTCGCCGAGCACACGATCGCCCTCATCCTTGGTCTCAACCGCCGAGTCTTCAAGGCCTACAACCGGGTCAGGGACGGCAACTTCTCGCTCGATGGACTGGTGGGGTTCGACCTGGCAGGCAAGACCGCGGGTGTGGTCGGCACAGGGCGGATCGGCGAGCTCGTCGCCCGGCTGCTGTGGCACTTTCGATGCAACGTTGTCTGCTTCGACCCGGTCCACAACCCGCGGGTCACGGAGCTGGGCATGCGCTACGTCGAACTCGACGAGCTATGGGCGGCTAGCGATCTGATCACGTTGAACTGCCCGCTGACGCCCGACACGCATCACCTGGTTTCCGCGACCGCGATCGGAAAAATGAAGCCCGGGGCGATGCTGATCAACACCGGTCGCGGAGCGCTGATCGACACCGTTGCCGTGATCGAGGGGCTGAAGGCCGGTGCGATCGGTTCACTGGCACTCGACGTCTACGAAGAAGAGGCCGAACTGTTCTTCGAAGATCGGTCAGGCGAGGTCCTGACCGACGATGTGTTTGCCAGGCTGCTGACCTTTCCCAACGTGCTCATCACCGCACATCAGGCGTTCTTGACCAACGAAGCGCTCGCCGCGATTGCGGAGACCACGTTCGCCAACCTCGACGACTTCCAAGCTGGTCGTCCGTGCGCCAACCAGCTGGAGCTACCGAGCTAGACGTCCCAAGGGCTTGATCGGGCGCGATATCACGCCTGGCATCGCCAGAATCGCGCCCGTTCAACGTCGTTGGAGACGGGGGCCGGGCGGGTTGCGTAGTCTCAGCGACGATGGGCCGCCTTGATTCGCTCGACCTCACACCCCGCCTCGCACGCAAGGAGTACGACGAGCGCGTCCTCGCAGCGCAGCGGCGGCTGCTGCATCTGCGCCTGCATGTTGGCGGCCAGATGGGCTCGGGCGAGCTCGGCCCGGGGTTGCTGTTCGTGTTCGAGGGCAGCGATGCCGCCGGAAAAGGCGGTGCCATCAAGCGTCTCGTCGAGCCACTCGACCCGCGTCACTACCGGGTGTCGTCATTTGCGAAACCGACGTTCGACGAGAAGCGGCACCCGTTCCTGTGGCGCTTCTATCCGTACGTGCCGGGCCTCGGCGGGATGTCGGTGTTCGATCGCAGCTGGTATGGCCGCGTGCTCGTCGAACGCATCGAGGGGTTCGCTACGGAAAGCGAGTGGAGCCGGGCCTACGAAGAGATCGTGCAGTTCGAACGGGCCAACGCTCTCGAGGGCGTCATCATCGTGAAGATCTGGCTGCAGATCAGCGCCGAAGAGCAACTCAAGCGATTCGAGGATCGCCAGAACGATCCACTGCGACGCTGGAAGATCACCGAGGAGGACTGGCGCAACCGCACGAAGGCAGACGAGTACGTGGTCGCCGCCGAAGAGATGTTCGAGCGCACCGACCATCACCTAGCGCCGTGGGATGTGCTCTCCGGCGAGCAAAAGCGGTTCGCCCGGGTCCGTGTGCTCGAGACGGCCATCCACCGCGTCGAGCAAGGCATGACCCGCTGGGGGATGCCTGTGCCGGAGCAGGTCGATCTCGGCTTACTCGACTGACGGGCCCTTGCGGTTCAACGATTAATCGATTATCGTCGATTGTCGATGAATATCTCCCGTGAGGACGCCGCAGCGTGGGCGACATGGTTCCGTTCGTTGGGCGACCCGACTCGGGTGCTCATCCTCAACCTGCTGGCCAGCGAAGCGCGCCCGATGACCGTCGGAGAGATCGTCGAACGCGTCGATGTCGGCCAGTCGACGGTTTCACATCACTTGAAGATCCTCGGCGATGTCCGCTTCATCCTCGTCGATCGGGTCGGCACGACGAGCTGGTGGCGGATCAACGAGGCGTGCCTCGACTGCTTCCCTAGCGCGGCCGAACTCGTGATGGGCCGTCTGCCGACCAGCGCCCCCTGGGACACACCACAAGCCGCTCTCTCAAGGAGCAACTCATGACCACCGAATCCGACACACTTCGCGACGAGATCCGACGCCGCTACGCCGACGCCGCCATCGTGGCCACGGATGGGCAGCGAGCGACCGACGGGCCCGACGACGCAGGCTTCGGCATCACCCAGTACGACGACCTCGATGGCGTCCCGGAACGCGCCGGGCTCGCCAGCCTGGGTTGTGGTAACCCGATCGCTGTCGCCGAGCTGACCTCGGGCGAAACCGTGCTTGATCTTGGCTCGGGTGGCGGGATCGATGTCCTGCTCTCGGCCCGACGCGTCGGACCCACAGGTCACGCCTACGGGCTCGACATGACCGACGAGATGCTCGATCTGGCCCGAAACAACGCAGCCGAGGCGGGGGCCACGAACGTCACGTTCCTGAAGGGCCACATCGAACGGATCCCGCTGCCCGACGCGTCGATCGACGTGATCATCTCCAACTGCGTGATCAACCTCTCCACCGACAAGCCCGCAGTGTTCGCTGAGATGCATCGAGTCCTTCGACCCGGCGGCAGGATCGGTGTCAGCGATGTGGTAACCGATGACGACGTCGACCCGGCAATGATCTTGGACCGCGCCACGCGCGTCGGTTGCGTCGCCGGTGCTATGACCTTTACCGGCTATCAACGCCAACTCGACGGTGCCGGTTTCGCCGACATCACCGTGACGGCTGTTCACGAGTACTGCGACGGCATCCATTCCGCGATCGTCCGAGCATCGAAGCCGTCGATCACCGATCGCCCAGCATCGCAGTGACCACCTTGGGGCTGTCGTGCTCCTCGAGGCGTCGTGCCAGGCTGAGCAGCGGCCGCAGGACCGGAGACGGCTGCGTGATCAGGAAGGCGAGCACCGAGACGAACCGGTCCAGTTCGTCCGCGTAACCACGACGGCCATCGGCGGAGAGTGTGTACATCGCCGAGGCCGCCTGCCAGGCCCGTGCCCGAGCCAGTCGCAGCGAGAAGTTGAAAGCGCGGCCGCCACCGATCCGGGCTGCGCCATTGACCCACCGCGACACTCGGTCGAGGTCTTTGATGACGTCGTCATAGGTGGCGCCCAGCACGTCGTTCACGGCATCGAAATCGCGGCGAATCGACATGAGATCGCCCCGCTCGTCGGCGGCTTCGACGACGGCGCGCGGCAGGTCGTAGTTCACATGCGCGTTGATGCCGAGCAACAGGTGTTGGACGATCAGCAACCGCCGGTCGCCGGTGACGTTCCAGCACGCCTGCCAACAGCGCGGTCCGCTCAGATGATCGTCTGCGGCGGCCGAGTAGTGCGACGCAAAACGCGTCGCGAACCGGTCGATCCCCGGGCCGTCCGCGAACGTTCCCTCCTCGATCGACGCGCCGATCCGCGCCGTCACGCGCGAGTAGAGGGCGGGGAAGTACCCCGATGCGTCGCCTGCGGCAAGCGCCGCCGCCCGCAGATCCTTGGCGGTGTCGGCGATCATCGTCAGTCGAAGTGGGCGAGATCGCGAAGGGCGTAGCGGTTGTGCTCGAACTCCTCCTCGAACACGGTGTAGAGGCACTCGTTCACCGGCGTGACACCGTTCTCCAGCACTTCGACATCGCGCGTCAGATCCGCCGGCGTGCACGCGTCGAGCCACTCGCGTAGGCGTGCGGCGCGCTGTCGGCGAACAGCGAGCACCTCGTCGTAGCTCGGGTCTGCGTTGGGGTCGAGGCCTGGCCAGCCGAAGTCGACGGAACCCGAGTTCGGGACGCCGATTGGGTGGAACTGTTGATCTCCGAGGACAGGAACGGTGAACCACTTGTCCAACGCGAACACGAGATGGCGCAGTGTGTTGACGAAGGACCACTCGCCCCCGACGGATTCGTTGCGCTGCTGCTCGGTCAGTCGCTGGGCGCGTTCGATCGTTGTGGCCCACGACTGCTCGAGAGCATCCAACGCCGCACGCATGCCGTCCGGGTCGGCCGGTCGAAGCATCGTCCGCAACGGATACCAAGGGTCGTGGTCGTTGACATATTGCGTGACGTCGACGCCATTGATCGTGACGTGGTTGACGAGCGCATCGATGTCGACGTCGATGAGCCAGGCGTGCGAGATCGTCACATTGGTCATGTTCGCATCGCGAAATCGCGCCCTGCTGAGATCGACACCCCAGAAGACCGCATCACTGAGATCCTGTCCTTCGAACTCCTCTGCCATCACGCCTCTCGTGTCGGTGGACCCGCCCTCATGCGCTCGTGGCCCGCGGCCGTGTGCGGCCAACATCATCGCCCGCGGTAGCCGCGCACGGCGAACCCACTGGCGGAAGGGTGAGCCCACTACGGGCGCCGTAACACGCCGCAGACGGCAAATCTCGCACCCAACCAGCCGTTACGGGCGCGAGATTACGCTCCAGATGGCACGGCACGCGCCCGACGAGGGAGGGGTCAGCGGCCGCGGCCTCGCACTCGGTCGATCTGGCGGCGGTCTCGTTTCGTCGGGCGGCCGGCACCGCGGTCACGCACAGCGACCGGTTGTTGAAAGGTGTCGTCGCGTTCTGGTGGGGCCGGGCTGCGATCGTCAAAGCACTCGGCGGCAGTTGCGGCGTCAACTCGCTTGGTGATGAGTTTGGTGACGTGGACGATCCGCTCGCGCTGGTTGACGCGTGCTTCCACGTGATCGCCCACTTTCACTGGCGACGACGGTCTCGCCGTCGCTCCATTGACTCTCACATGCCCGCCACGACACGCCGCGGCGGCACCCGAGCGGGTCTTGGTGATCCTCACGGCCTGCAACCACTGGTCGATGCGTACTGAATCGATACGAGCAGTCTGGCATCGACCTATCGGTTACGCATCTGTCGATGTGATTCCGATGTGGCGTCGAAGGTGACGATCCTGCGCCGTTCCTCCTGCCTCGGGGCGCGGCCGGTACTCGCTGAGGGCGGGTCGCCACTGGGGCCCCGCTGCTCTCGTCGTACGGCGATGCGGGCGCACAAATCCACCGGCACCTACTGGCTGATTCTCGCCGCGTTCGCGGTTGTGCTCCTGGTCGCCACCGACCGACGGCGAGATCGCCGACCACCTGGCCCTCGTGCTCGATCGCGACCTGCGTCCAGCATTCGGGCTCGAGGTCGTCGAGGTGCGCCTGACCGGCGAGCAGTCGCTCGGCATCCGACAACGTGAAGGGCAAGGGCCCGCTTTCAGGACTGGCCGATTACGCCGGGCTCGGCCAGCGATCACCGGTCCCCGACGGTTTCGCCGGCTGACTCGCGTTCCGGTAGAACGCCTGTTGGCTCATCCGGGAGACGTCTTCGACGATGAAGAAACGCTCAGGTCGACGACTGCGACGGCGTTCAGGGAGACTGCGGATGTGTTCGAGCGCGCCGTCCGCCCACCGGGACCCCTCTCGACAACATGGTTCCGGCTGGAGATCTTGGCGCCGACGCACAACGAACGCGACTACGACGCGTGGATGTCGAGTATCGACCACATCCACGCCACGGCGGGGTTTGCACAGCCGGATTGGGGAGGTGACGACTGGCCGACGCCGATGACGTTGGATCAGAACCTCGCCGATTTGGAGCAACATCAGCGTGAGTTCGTCGCCGGTGAAGCATTCGCGTACAGCGTGCTCGACGGCGATGACGTGATCGGATGTGTCTACATCGACCCTGACAGCAGTGGTGCCGCTGACGCGATGGTTCGGTCATGGGTCCGAGCATCACGCGCCGAACGGGACCTGGATCTGGCCGTTGAGATCGACCAGTGGCTACGCGAAGCATGGCCATTGCGCTCGCGGCGATGGCCTGGACGCCCGGCGCTCGGCTCAGATTGAGACGGCACGAGGTGCGCGATCAGAACGGGAGGGCTGGGTGGCCCGGCGCGAGCACGTCGGCTCGGCCGTAGTGACCAACGACGTCGAAGTAGCGTTTGGCGTGCAGCGCCTCACGAAGGTCGCAGTCTGCTATGACGATTCCCTCTGCGTCATAGAGCGGGCCGGCGATCACATTGCCACCGGGCGACACGATGCACGCGCCCCCACGGCCAAAGACGTCAACGCCGTCGGGCAACGCCACCGGGAAGTCATCCGGGAACGCGCTCGCCGGGATGAACTGCGGCACGCTCACCACGAACGCCCCTGCCTCGATGGCGATGTGTCGCATCGACGCAATCCAGCCATCGCTGTCGTCCGCGGTCGGTGCTAGCCAGATCTGCGGGCCGCCCTGATAGACGCTCCATCGCGCCAGCGGCATTCGGTTCTCCCAACAGATGAGGCCCCCCACCCGGGCGCTTCCGGGAAGCTCAACCACACCGAGATCGTCGCCAGCGCCCACCCCGTGGAACACGCGCTCGTGCATCGTGGGCATCAGCTTGCGATGCCGGTGCAGCACCCCGTCGCCGCCGATCACCAGCAGCGTGTTGTACAGCGTGCCGGGCCGGTCATCTTC
>JANOCR010000137.1:0-21670 GCA_031412355.1 Ilumatobacteraceae bacterium
CGCTCGACGAGATCTCCAACGACATCACCAAAGCAACCCCGGCAAGCTTCGAGCCGAGCATCGACTACGTGGTCACCAAGATCCCGCGCTGGGCCTTCGAGAAGCTTCCCGGATCGTCCGGAATTCTCGGCACGCAGATGAAATCGGTCGGCGAGGTCATGGCGATCGGTCGCACATTCCCCGAGAGCCTGCAGAAAGGACTTCGCTCGTTGGAGCAAGGTCGATTCGGGCTCGGCTGCGACCCTGCAGAGGCCGAGTTGGCCGAGATCGGCGACAACGCCCTGCTCGACATGATCGCGATCCCGACACCAGATCGGATCTTCCAGGTCGGCGAACTGCTGCACCGCGGCATCACGATCGAGGCCATCCACGAGAGGTGCAAGATCGACGCCTGGTTCCTCGACCAGATGTTGCAGATCGTCGAGGAGCGCGCCGTGCTCGAAAAGACGAGCCCCGACGAGATGTCGTCGCGCCAATGGCGACGTGCCAAGCAGATGGGGTTCAGTGATGCGCAGCTTGCCCACCTGTGGACCAGCGACGAGCTGACCGTGCGGGCAATACGTGAAGACGCCGGAGTGATCCCCACGTACAAGACGGTCGACACCTGCGCGGCCGAGTTCGCCGCCGAGACGCCGTATCACTACTCGACGTACGAGGACGAGAACGAGGTGCGGCCATCCGACCGTCCACGGGTCGTCATCTTGGGCAGCGGTCCGAATCGCATCGGCCAGGGCATCGAGTTCGACTACTGCTGTGTGCATGCGTCGTTCGCCCTGCGCGACGCCGGGTACGAGACCGTGATGATCAACTGCAACCCCGAAACAGTCAGCACCGACTACGACACCAGCGACCGGCTGTACTTCGAGCCGCTGACTCGCGAAGACGTGCTGAACGTGATCGCGGCCGAGACGTTGGCCAGCGGTGGCATCGCGCCGCGCGTGATCGTGTCACTCGGCGGGCAGACGCCGCTGAAGTTGTCGGGCGTGTTGCCGCACGAGCTGATCGCCGGCACGTCACCGCGGTCGATCGACCTGGCCGAGGATCGCGAGAAGTGGAGCGCGCTGTGCCACGAACTGCGCATCCCGCAACCCCCCGGCGGCACCGCTGCCGATCTGGAACAGGCCAAGACCATCGTCGACCGCATCGGTTTCCCGGTGCTGGTGCGACCGAGTTACGTGCTGGGTGGGAGGGCGATGCAGATCGTGCACGATCTCGACCACCTGGCACGAGCCATGGCCGAGCTGGCCGGGTTCGGCTCGCTCGGTCGCGAAGGTGGATTGTCGGCCGAGCGCCCAGTGCTGATCGACCGGTTCCTCGAGGATGCAACAGAGGTCGATGTCGACGCCATCCGTGATCACACCGGCGAGGTGCTGATCGGCGGCGTCATGGAGCACGTCGAGGAAGCTGGGGTGCACAGCGGCGACTCGGCCTGCGCGATCCCACCGCAGACATTGGCGCCCTGGGTGGTCGAGGTCATCGAGTCGTACACCGCCTCGATCGCCAAGGCGCTCGACGTGCGTGGCTTGATCAATGTGCAGTACGCGGTGCTGGGCACAACGGTGTACGTGATCGAGGCCAACCCCCGCGCCAGCCGCACCGTGCCGTTCGTCGCCAAGGCCACCGGCGTCCCGTTGGCGAAGGTGGCTAGCCGGGTGATGCTCGGGGCAACACTCCATGAGCTGCGCGAAGAAGGTCTGCTGCTTCCCCCATCGCAGAACGGTCATGTATCGATCAAGGAGGCCGTGCTGCCGTTCAATCGCTTCCCCGAGGTCGATCCGGCGCTGGGGCCGGAGATGCGCTCGACCGGCGAGGTGATGGGGATCGACGTCACGTTCGGCCTGGCGTTCTACAAAGCCGAACTGGCCGCGGGCACGGTGCTGCCGACCGAAGGGACGGTGTTCTTGTCGCTGGCCGATGGCGACAAGCCCGCCGGGATCGTGGTTGCCCGACGCCTCCGCCAGCTTGGCCTCGGAATTGCCGCAACGACCGGCACCGCCGACTATCTCGCCAGTTTCGGCGTCAGCGTCGATGCGGTGGTCGGCAAGATCTCCGATGGGCACGGAATCAACGCCGTCAACCTGATCGCCGGCGGCGACATCGCCTTCGTCATCAACACTCCGCAGGGTCAAGGTGGCGGGGCGCGCAGCGACGGCGAGCAGATCCGCAAGGCTGCGATCACTCACCGGGTCAGCTCGGTCACCACTGTGGAGGCCGCGCTTGCCGCTGTGCAAGGCATGGCCGAACAGGTGGGTCGCGCCCTCTCCGTCCGCTCTCTCCAGGAATACCATGCGACCGTTTGACGACTGGCGCCCCGATACGGGGCCGCAGTCATCAAACGGTTGTGAGGTGAGCGGCCGGTGAGCCTCGACCTGGGCACCCGGGTTGGATCGGTGGTGCTGCCCAACCCGGTGATGACGGCGTCGGGCACGGCGGGGCACGGTGCCGAGTTCCAGGCGTTCTTCGATCTCGCCGACCTTGGGGCGCACGTCGTCAAGTCGCTGGCGGCATTCGAGTGGAAGGGCAACCCCGCGCCGCGCGTTCACCCTGCGGGCGCCGGGATGCTGAATGCCGTCGGATTGCAGGGGCCCGGCGTGACCGCATGGCTGGCCGACGACCTGCCAGCGCTCACAGCGACTGGTGCACGGGTCGTGGCGAGTATCTGGGGGCGATCCGTCGACGAGTACCGGCGCGCAGCCGAATTGTTGGCTGAGGCCCCGTCGAACGTGGTGGCAGTCGAAGTCAACCTGTCGTGTCCCAACCTGGAGGGCCGGCGAGGCATCTTCGCCCACGACCCCGACCTGTCTGCCGAGGTGATCGAGGCAGCCGCGGCTTGCGGGCGACCGCGCTGGGCCAAACTCAGCGCGAATACCGATCGCATAGTGGAGGTCGCCGCAGCAGTGCAGCAAGCCGGCGCCGAGGCCGTGACGCTGATCAACACGCTTCTCGGCATGGTGATCGACCCGCTGACCAGGCATGCCGTGCTCGGTGCGGGCGGGGGAGGATTCAGCGGGCGCCCGATCCACCCGGTGGCCGTACGTACGGTGTTCGATGTGCATGCAGCCCTTCCGGACCTGCCGATCATCGGTGTCGGTGGAGTGGCCGACGGTTGGGATGCCGTGGAACTGATGCTTGCGGGGGCCAGCGCGATACAGGTCGGCACAGCCAATTTCGTGGACCCGCGCACGCCGATCCATGTGCTCACGGCAGTGCGCGAGTGGTGTGGTCGGCGTGACGTGCAGGCCGTCTCGGAGCTCGTCGGTGGAGCTCATTGACAGAATGACGCGTGGGGATGCCAGGTCAGGACTATGGTTTCGTCATGGCAACACCTCCTCAACTCACGCCCGAACAACGCACGGCTGCTCTGGCAAAGGCCGCTGAGGCCCGCGCTGCTCGCGCTGAACTGAAGAACCAACTGAAGAATGGTTCTATGACGATCCAGGAAGCACTGGCGTCCACGACCTCGACCGTCGGCAAGCTCAAGGTGGTTTCCATGCTCGAGTCGCTGCCTGGCGTCGGCAAGGTCAAGGCTCGCAAGATCATGGAAGACATCGGCATCGCCGACAACCGCCGCGTGCAGGGGCTTGGCGCGGTCCAAAAGCAGTCATTGCTCGATCAACTCGGCAAGTGAGGCCATGGCGGCCAGCGACGGCACCGCCGACTCACTGATCATCGTTATCTCCGGCCCAGGTGGCGTGGGTAAGGGGACGATTGTCAACGCGCTGGTAGAGCGCGATCCCAACCTGTGGTTGAGCCGTTCGTGGACAACCCGTCGTCAGCGACCCGGCGAGCCCGACAGCGCTTACGTCTTCACCGATCACGCCACCTTCGAAGATCGCATCGCCCGCGGCGGATTCCTCGAATGGACGAAGTTTCTCGACAACTACTACGGCACTCCCATGCCCGACGTCGCCGACGCGCGCGACGTCGTGCTGGAGATCGAGGTCGACGGGGCCAGCCAGGTGAAGACGTTGCACCACGACGCCGTCTTGATCTTCGTGCTGCCGCCGTCGCGCGACGAACAGCAGCGCCGGTTGCGCGGCCGCGGCGACCCCGAGGATCTGGTCGACAAGCGGCTGCGCAAGGCGCTCGACGAGGAACCGGTGGGGTTGGCGATGGCTGACCACGTGGTGGTCAACGACAATCTCGAACGCACGGTCGACGAGATGTTGGCGATCATCAGCCGGCGTCGCCGGTCGGCCACCATCTAGCGATACACTGACCAACCGCTTCAGGAGGCTGAACTATGGCTCGCGCCCACGACACGATGATGAACCCGCCGATCGAGGACTTGCTCGACACCGTCGACTCCAAGTTCAGCCTGGTCACTCTCGCCGCCCGCCGCGCCCGCCAGATCAACTCCTACTTCAACCAGCTCGGTGACGGGCTCGGGCACATGGTTCCGCCTCAGGTCAGCTCGATTGCACGCAAGCCACTCAGCATCGGGTTCGAAGAAATCGCTGCGCACAAGATCGTGCGAGTCGAGCTCCCAGATCCAGCGGACGAGACCGCAGCCGACGAGACCGTCGCCTGATCGCTTAGTGCCACGATTCCATGCTCACCGGCAAGCGCATCGTGCTCGGTGTCACCGGCGGGATCGCGGCCTACAAGGCCGTCGAGGTCTGCCGACGACTGGTCGATGCCGGGGCTCATGTGATCCCGGTCATGACCAAGGGTGCCGAGCACTTCCTCGGCGTCACCACCTTGTCGGCACTGGCCAGCGAGCAGGTACAGACCAGCCTGTGGGACGAAGCGACGCCGATTCCGCACACCAAGCTCGGCCAATCCGCTGATCTCGTGGTGGTCGCACCCGCGACCGCTCGATTGATCGGCGCGTATGCGGCCGGGTTGTCGACCGACCTGCTGACCAACGTCCTGCTGGCAACGCGCTCACCGGTGATCATCTGTCCGGCAATGCACACCGAGATGTGGGAGCACCCTGCTGTTGTCGACAACATCGCCACCCTGCGCCGGCGCGGCGTGCACGTCGTCGAGCCGGACGAGGGCCGGTTGGCTGGCGGGGACTCCGGCAAGGGCAGGCTGGCGGCACCCGAGCGAATCGTTGCCGAGGTCGAGCGTGTCCTCGGGGGCGGCCAACTCAGCGGCGCGCATCTGGTCGTCACAGCGGGCGGCACTCGCGAGCCGATCGACGCGGTGCGTGTGATCGCCAATCGCAGCAGCGGCAAGCAGGGCTACGCGGTTGCTGCCGAGGCGCTGGCAATGGGAGCGCGTGTGACCCTCGTGTCGACGGTCGATCTGCCGGTCCCGGCCGGAGCAGAGCTGCAGGCCGTCGAGACCGCCGCACAGATGCAGGCGGCTGTCGAAGCGCTCGCAAGTGCGGCAGACATCGTGGTGATGGCTGCCGCAGTGGCCGACTTCAGGCCCAAGGTCGCCGAGACCGGCAAGATCAAGAAAGACAGCGGCGTTCCAGAGATTGTTCTGGAGCCGACCCCCGACATCCTCGCCGAGCTTGGTGCCGTCAAGCGGCCGGGCCAGATCCTGGTCGGCTTTGCGGCCGAGACCAGCGACCTGGTTGCCAACGCCGAGACCAAACTGCTTCGCAAGAACCTCGACCTGATCGTGGCCAACGATGTCAGCGCCCCGCGGGTCGGTTTCCAACACGACACCAATGCCGTCACGCTGTTGGGTCGCGCCGGGCTCATCAGCACCGTCGCCCTCACGGACAAGCGTTCGGTCGCCAGGGCGATACTGCAATGTGTCGCCGAAATGCGATCTGGTGTAAGTAGTACCGACCCAACTCGAAACTCAACAACAAGCGATTCAGGAGCAGCTCAGTGAGCAACTACACGTTCACCTCGGAAAGCGTCACCGAGGGCCATCCGGACAAGATGGCCGACCAGGTCAGCGATGCCGTCCTCGACGCGATCCTCACCGAGGACCCGAACGGACGCGTGGCCTGCGAGACGCTGCTCACCACCGGCTTGTGCGTCGTGGCCGGCGAGATCACCACCAATGCGTACGTCGACATTCCGAAGCTGGCCCGCGAGGTCATCAACGGCATCGGCTACGACAATGCCCTCTACGGCTTCGACGGCAACACATGTGGCGTGATCGTGTCGATCGACGAGCAGAGCGGCGACATCGCCCAGGGCGTCGACAAGAGCGAAGAGTTGCGCGGCGGCCGTAGCGGCGAAGACATCATCAACAGCCAGGGCGCCGGCGACCAGGGGATGATGTTCGGCTACGCGTGCGACGACACCCCCGACCTCATGCCATTGCCCATCTGGCTCGCGCACCGCATGGCTGAGAAGCTCACCGACGTTCGCAAGGCCGGCGCTGTGCCGTACCTGCGTCCGGATGGCAAAACCCAGGTCACCTTCGAGTACGACAACACCGGCCGCCCGGTTCGCCTGGTCACCGCGCTGATCTCGACGCAACACCAAGACGGCGTCGACCGCGACACGGTGATCCGCCCCGACCTCATCGAGCAGGTCATCCGTCCGGTGGTTCCGGCGCAGTTCGCCGACGACGAGTACAACGTGTACATCAACCCGACCGGCAAGTTCGTGATCGGCGGCCCGCATGGTGACACCGGCCTCACCGGCCGCAAGATCATCGTCGACACCTATGGCGGCATGGGGCGCCACGGTGGCGGTGCGTTCAGTGGCAAGGATCCGTCGAAGGTAGATCGGTCCGCCGCGTACGCGGCTCGCTGGGTGGCCAAGCACGTCGTCGCGTCCGGCGCGGCAACACGCTGCGAGGTGCAGGTGGCGTACGCAATCGGCATGGCCCAGCCGATGAGCATCCTGGTCGACACGTTCGGCACCAACACTGTCGACAACGACGCCATCGTCGCTGCAGTCCGCGAGGTCTTCGACCTGCGGCCCGCAGCCATCGTGCGTGACCTCGACCTGAAGCGCCCGATCTATCGCAAGACCGCCGCCTACGGCCACTTCGGACGCGCGCTGCCCGAGTTCACGTGGGAATCCGTCAGCAGGCTCGCCGACTACAAGAGCGCGGTCGGCCTCTAAATCCCTCTAGCGTCGCCGGGCAATGACCCTGCCGACGCTGCTGGTCGCCCGCGTCGTCCCCGACGTCACCGGGCTCGACAAACAGTTCGACTACCTCGTGCCCGAGCCATTGCGCGCCCGGGTCGCAGTCGGGTCGATGGTCCGCGTGTCGTTGCAGGGTCGCCGCGTCGGTGGGTGGGTCGTCTCACTGGGGCCGCCCGACGGATCAGTGGCGGTCGACCGCCTGGTACCGCTTGCAAAGTGGTCTGGCATCGGTCCCTCGCAGGACATAATCGATCTCGCCCGCTGGGCATCGCTGCGTTGGGGCGCGGGCCGCTTGCGTCCGTTCTTGGTCGCCGCCAGCCCACCGGGCATGGTCGGTTCGCTGCCGATCTCGACCGCTCGACGCAACGATGGGGGCGATTCGGTTGCGCTACCGCGATTGATCCGACTTCCGCCGGCCGGCGATCACCTGACGATCGTCGTCGAGGCATTGACTCGCGGCCCCACACTCGTCATCCATCCTTCTGTCGACGAGGCTCGCCGTCTCGCTGCACGACTTCGGCACGACGGTTACTCGACGGCCGTGCATCCCGACCAGTGGGCGCGCGCCGGCGGCGGCGTCGACGTGGTGATCGGTGGCCGCAGCGCCGTGTGGTCGCCATGCGCCGGGATGCGTTCGATCGTTGTGCTCGACGAACACGACGAGGCGTTGCAAGAAGAGCGTTCGCCCACATGGCACGCCCGCGACGTGGCTATCGAGCGCGCCGAGCGCGCCGGTGCATCGGTGGTCCTGGTTTCGCCGAGTCCGTCTGCCGCTGCATTGCACTGGGCCGGTGACGCATTCCGGCGGCCTTCGGTCACCGAAGAACGCGACGGCTGGCCGATCCTTGAGCTCGTTGATCGCACGCGCGAAGAGCCTTGGAAACGGTCGCTGCTGACGTCGCCATTGATTCAGCACCTCCGCAACAGCCAACAACGAGTCATCTGTGTGCACAACACCAAGGGCCGGGCCCGGCTGCTCGCTTGCCGAACCTGCAAGGCACTGCAACGCTGCGAGCGGTGCGCGGCGGCCGTCGCCCAGGACGATGCCGGGTCGCTGGTGTGCCGGCGGTGCGCCATGGTGCGTCCGGTGGTGTGTCAGACCTGTGGCTCCGGCGCCCTGTCACTGATTCGGCCCGGTGTCAGCCGGATGCGCGAGGAGATCGAGGCCGCGGCCGGTCGACCGGTCGGCATGGTCACCGGCGACAGCGAGTCGCTGCCGAACTGCGATGTGCTGATCGGCACCGAGGCCGTGTTGCACCGCGCTGGGCGAGCAGACGTAGTCGCGTTCTTTGACCTCGATGCCGAACTGCTCGCCCCCAGGTACCGGGCCGCCGAGCAGGCCATGTCGCTACTGGCGCGCGCGGCACGGCTGTTGGGTCCCCGAAGCGCCGGTGGCCGTCTGCTCGTGCAGACGTTCCTGCCTCGGCACGAAGTGCTGCAGGCCGTGTTGCATGCCGATCCGTCGCGTGTGGCCAAGGTTGAGTTGAGCCGCCGGGAATTGCTGGGGTTGCCACCATTCGCCGCCCTGGCTGCCGTGTCGGGTGCGGGCGCAGCCGAGTTCGCCACGGCGACGGCATTGGAAGCGTCGTCGGCCGGCGAAGTCGTACTGCTTCGGGCTCCCACGTGGGACGCGTTGGGCGCAGCCATCGCAGCCACACCCCGCCCGAAGGGCTCTCGTCTACGCATCGAGGTCGACCCCGCCCGCTGAGGCGTTTGATGACTGCGGCCCCGATACGGGGCGCCAGTCACCAGACGCACTGACAGCAGCCAGCCCCATCAGACAGCTCGAATCGTATGCAGGATCCGGTAACCGCTCGACGAGGCGATCCGTGTTGTGGGGTAGCCCTGATCTGTGATCCAACGCTGCAGCGAATCGGCGCCGAGGTGCTTGTGCACGACCATCGTCGCCGACCCGGCGGCGGAGAGCCGTGCCAGCCACATCAGCAACATGTCGTGCAGTGCCGGTTTGCCGATCCGGATCGCAGGATTGCTCCAGATGCAGTCGAAGGCGACGTCGGCGGGCACATCGTCGGGTGCCACGACCCGAATGTTGGTGATCCTGTTGGCTGTCGCGTTCGCCGCACAGAGTTCGCGGGCGCGGCTGTTGACATCCACGGCCCACACGATCGCGTCCGGTGCTCGCCGCGCAAGCGGCAGAGCGACAGTTCCCACCCCACACCCGAGATCCAGCAGGTGGCCCGCTGCGGGTGGTGCCGGGGCCTTCAACAGCAGCAGCTTGCTACCGGCGTCGATCTGGCCATAGCCGAACACGCCGCGATCTGTGGTGAGGGTCAGCGACATGTCGGGCAGCCACAACTCGACATCGCGCGGCATCGATGGCGAGTCGGGATCCTCGTCGAAGTAGTGGCCCATCTCGATCGGTAGCCTTGCAGTTATGGCGTACCAGATCCGCACATACGGCGACCCCGTATTGAAGACCAAGGCAGCAGAAGTCGCCGATGTCAATGGCAAGATCGCTCGCCTCGTCGACGACATGTTCGATACGCTGTACGACAGCGACTCGGGGATCGCCTTGGCCGCTCCACAGATCGGTGTGCAGAAGCAGATCTTCGTGTGGGATGTCGACGACGAGCAGATGGCCATCATCAACCCGCGGATCGTCGAGTCCAGCGGCGAGTGGCTCTACGACGAGGGCTGCCTCAGCATCCCTGGTCTGTACGTCGAGATGCTGCGGCCCAACCACGTGCTCCTGCGAGGGCTCAACGTCGACGGCGACGAGATCGAGATCGAAGCCAGCGAGCTGATGGGCCGGTTGTTCCAGCACGAGATCGATCACCTGCACGGTGTACTGATGTTCGACCGCATGACTCCCGAGCAGCGCAAGGAAGCGATGATCGAGTACCGACGCATCCAGGAGCAGCCTGAGGCCGAGGCCCCAAAGCGGCGAATACGACTGCAGTGACCCGCGCCGCGCCGCCGCGCCGGTTGGTGTATCTCGGGACCCCTGAGATGGCGGTGCCGCCGCTGCGAGCACTGGTCGATGCCGGGTTCGCCATCGCTCTCGTTGTCACCCGCGTCGACAAACGTCGGGGCCGCGGATCACAGCTGATGCCGAGCCCAGTGAAAGCGGCAGCGATCGAGATGGGGCTGCCTGTGTCCCATTCGGTCGACGACGTGGTGGCCGTCGCTGCCGATCTCGGTGTTGTCGTGGCCTTCGGTCAGCTGATCAAGCCGCACGTTCTCGTCGAGTTGCCGATGGTCAACCTCCACTTCTCGTTGCTGCCCCGGTGGCGCGGTGCGGCACCGGTCGAACGGGCGTTGTTGGCGGGCGATAGCGAAACAGGGGTCTGCTTGATGCAGCTCGAAGAGAGTCTGGATACCGGCCCGGTGTATCGCTGCGAAGCGGTGCCCATCGGGTTCGCGACCACTGCGGCGGACCTGCGGCACGAGTTGGTCGACGTGGGGACGCGCTTGCTCGTCGATGAACTGACCACCGGGCTGGGCGAGGCGAAGCCGCAATCGGGAGAGCCGACGTATGCGTCCAAGATCCGCGCAGAGGAGTTGCAGATCGACTGGTCCAACCCGTCGGCGGAGATCGATCGGCTGGTGCGACTCGGCGGGGCATGGACGACCCTTCACGGACGGCGCTTGCGGGTCGTCGCCGCCGAACTGGTCGACACCGACGCACCAGCATCGGCCGTGTTGCGCGGCGACCGCGTCGGCGGGCTGCGCCTCTTGTCGGTGCAACCAGAGGGCAAGGCTGCGATGCCGTTCGAGGCGTTCGCACGCGGGGCACGCCTGACGAACGCCGAACGCTTGGGAGCGAGCGACGCGGGTAGCGTCGTTCAACGATGACAAATGCTCGCCAGGTGGCCTATCGCTGCCTGCAGCGGATCGATCACGACGGTGCCTACGCCAATCTGCTGCTGCAGAGTGAGCTCGGGCGCTCGCGGCTCAGCGAACGGGATCGAGGCTTCGTCACGGAGTTGGTCTACGGCACCACCCGCATGCGTCGGGGATGCGACGCGTTGATCGATCGGTTCCTGGTCAAGGAGCCGCAGCCGTCGTTGCGCACCCTGCTGCGCCTGGGTGCCTACCAGTTGCACTTCGCCGGCGTCGCCGCCCACGCGGCCGTGGGCGAGACGGTCGAGTTGGCCCCGAAGGCAGCACGCGGCTTTGTCAACGCGATCCTGCGTCGGGTCGGCGATACGCCGATGGAGTGGCCCGACGACGCCGTGCGCCTCAGCTATCCGGATTGGATTGTCGCCCGCCTACGGACCGAGCTTGGTGACGAGACCGAAGCGGCGTTGTCGCGGATGAACGAGCCGGCACCGGTGTCGGTCCGCGACGACGGATATCGCCAGGACCTTGCGTCACAGTGGGTCGCCGCAGCCGTCGAGGCAGCGCCCGGCGAACGGATCCTGGACCTGTGCGCGGCGCCGGGCGGCAAGGCGACAGCGATGGCTGCAAGTGGTGCCTTCGTGATTGCCGCAGACCTTCAGATGCATCGCGCCCGATTGATCCAAGGGGTTCCCGTGGTTGTCAGTAACGCCGCCGCGCCGCCTTTCCCGCCAACGAGTTTCGACAAGGTGTTGATCGACGCGCCGTGCAGTGGCCTCGGGGCGCTGCGCCGCCGTGCCGATGCGCGGTGGCGAATCACCGAGGCCGACGTCGGTGAACTGGCAGCGTTGCAGAAACGCATCATCTCGGCGGCCGCGCCACTGGTGCGCATCGGGGGATGGCTGATGTACAGCGTGTGCACCATGACGGCTGAGGAGTCGATCGACCATCCCGTCCCCGTTGGGTACGAGCCGATATCTGCGGCGCCGTCAGCCGACTGGCGAGCGTATGGCCACGGCTGGCGCATCCTGCCGCACGACCATGACACCGACGGGATGACCATGATTCGCTACCGTCGCACGGCATGAGCGACGAGTCCGACGCCAAGGTTCTGCACGCCAAGGTTCTGACCGTCAGTGACGGCGTGATCCACGGAACACGCGACGACAAGAGTGGTGCCGCGCTGGTCGAGCAACTGACTGCCGCCGGCTGGCTGGTAGTGGAGCACCGAGTCACCGCCGATGGTGCCAACAACGTCGCCAACAATCTTCGAGAAATGTGCGGTGGCTTCGCCGGATTGATCGTGTCGACGGGCGGAACCGGCTTCGCCCCGCGTGACCAGACGCCGGAGGGCACTCGCCTGGTGATCGAGCGCGAAGCACCGGGCCTCGCCGAGGCGATGCGTCTCGTGAACCCGTTAGGTCGCCTGTCGCGGGGGATTGCCGGGGTGTGCGGGCGGGCCATCATCTGCAACACGCCCGGGTCGCCGAAGGGCTGTGTCGAGCAACTCGGCGCAATTCTCGACATCGTTCCTCACGCGGTTCGCCTGCTCGAGGAATCACCGACCGAGCACGGATGAAGGCGGGATAGCCTGCTGCGAATGCTCAGGCTGGTGCTGCCCAAGGGGTCGTTGGAGAAGGCCACGCTCGAGCTGTTCACTGCAGCCGATCTTCCAGTCGTGCGCTCCTCAGCGGTTGACTACAAGGCCACCATCGACGATCCGCGCATCGCAGATGTGCGCATCCTGCGTCCGCAGGAGATTCCGATGTATGTCGCCGAGGGTTTGTTCGATTTCGGTATCACCGGACGTGACTGGGTCGAAGAGACAGGCAGCGAGGTCATCAGCCTCGGCGAGTTGCGCTACAGCAAGGCGACCTCGAATCCTGTACAGGTCGTTGCGGCAGTCGCCGCCGACTCACCTGCGCAGCGTGTAGAGGACCTGCCGCAGGGCGTGCGCGTGACCAGTGAGTACCCCAAGTTGACGGAGCGCTACTTCGCTTCGAAGGGCATTGCAGCCGATGTCCGACTGTCGTACGGGGCAACAGAAGCAAAGATCCCCGACATCGCCGACTGCGTCGTCGAGATCACCGAGACAGGAAGGGCGCTGCGTGCCGCCGGGTTGCGAATCATCGACACGGTGTTGGTGAGCTACACCGAGATGGTTGCCAACAAGGCGTCGTTCGACGACCCGGCCAAGCTGCACGCGATGAATCAGCTGATGACACTGCTGCTCGGCACCCTCGATGCGCGCGACAAGGTGTTGGTGAAGCTCAACGTGGACAACGACCACTTCAAGGACGTGCTCGCTGTGTTGCCGTCGGCCAAGTCGCCGACCATCAGCGAACTGGCCAGCGGTGGGTATGCCATCGAGTCGGTCGTCGAGCGACGCACGATCAACACCCTGATCCCCGAGCTGAAAGACGCCGGCGCCTCCGACATATTGGAAATGCCGATCAGCAAGATCGTTGCGTGACGTGCGCGGCACGGTCACGGCCTTCGACAACGACGTAGGCCTAGGCGAGATCACGCGTGACGACGGGTGGGTAGTGCCCTTCCACTGCATCGTGATCGCCGATGGCAGTCGCGACATCCCGATCGGTGCCGACGTCGAATTCGAACTGATGTGCAAGCTCGGTCGATACGAAGCCGCACACATCACGTCGACATGAACGAGCGCGACCGGCGCATCCTCGACGTGATCCGGGCGTTGCGCGAGGGCGAGGTCGTCACCTATGGCGACATCGCCGAGGACGCCGGCTACGCGAAGAGATCCCGGCTCGTCGGCAGGATCTTGGCGACGACCGACGAGGACGTTCCGTGGTGGAGAGTCGTCAACTCGGTGGGGCGACTGGTCCCCGGCCACGAACGCGAGCAAGCAGCGCAGTTGCGCAGCGAGGGCGTGAAGGTGGTGGACGGCAAAGTGCGAACCGCCATGTTCGGCCGGTTCAGTTCCCCGCCACGGTCGCGGCCTTGATCTGTACGAAGGCCAGGCGGATGTTCGACAACGCTACGACCAGGGTCGACGTCTCAGGTCCCAATCGTTCGCCGAGGCCCTCGACCAGGCAGGCGACGGCGTCGATGGCCAGTGACGCCTCGACGAGACGTGGGGGATCGGCTCCCAGATGGATCGCGGCAAGCTCGTACAAGCCCATCACATGGTTGACGACCACGGTCTCTGCGGGCACCTCGGCCAGCCGGGCTCGGGCGTCGTTCAGCGCGTTCTGGGCGTCCTCGACCAACGATTCGGTGTCTTCGCTGCTCACATGCGGTATCGTATCCGCCGACAACTCATCGCGAAGTGGGGTTGCTGCTTGAGAATTTCACAGCAACAGCACACTCCCACCCGGCCACACAAGCGTCAGCTACCGTGCGTCCGGGTCACGAGCACTCGAATGGCCGTCCTGGTGGCGGTTCTCTTCACCGTGTTGGTGGCTTCGCAGCCAAACACCTCGGAAGGGATTCCACCCATTGCACAGGATTGATCAGCCATAGCACCGCCGCAGCAACCGGAGCACCGGTACAACGATCGCATTCGCGCCCGTGAGGTTCGTCTCATCGGCGCAGATGGCAGCCAACTTGGAATCAAGAATCTGCCAGATGCCCTCGCCCTCGCCCGCCAGCAAGACCTCGATCTAGTCGAGGTGGCACCCATGGCGAACCCACCGGTGTGCCGGATCATGGACTACGGAAAGTTTCGGTACGAGGAAAGCCAAAAGGCCAAGGAATCGCGCAAGAAGACCATCCAGGTCTCGATCAAAGAAGTCAAGTTCCGTCCCAAGATCGGCAAGGGCGATTTCGACACCAAAGTGCGCCACATGCAGGACTTCCTTGCAGATGGCCACAAAGTCAAGGTCACGCTGCAGTTCAGGGGCCGAGAGATGGCCCACCCGGAACTCGGCTCGCGGATCCTCGATGCGGTGATCGAGCAAGTGGGTACCCACGGCAAGGTCGAAACCATGGCTCGTTTGGAAGGTCGCAACATGACCATGGTGCTGGCCCCCGAGAAGAAGGCAGTCCCGAAGAAGTCGCATGAACCAAAGAAGTCCGGCGAGGGTGCTGCCGCACCGGCGCAAGACGAGCAACCTGAAGTACCTGAAGTACAAGAAGAACCAGCAGTACAGGCACCGGCTGAACCGGTAGTGGAAGCGGTCGTAGAAACGGCCGATCCGGCCTGATCACACGATCACCCCAACAAGGAATCAACCATGCCAAAGATGAAGACCAGCAAGACCGCGGCCAAGCGGTTTAGCAAGACGGGCACCGGCAAGCTGCGGCGCCTGCAGCAGAACCGCCAGCACCTCTTCGAGAAGAAGCCGTCGACACGCACGCGCCGCCTCGACGGGATGGTCGGTGTGCACCCGGGCGATGCCCGCAAGATCAAGCGCCTGCTCGGCGAGCGCTGATTCGGCAGAACGACCAAGATCGAGTGATGAGGAGACAGTGAAATGGCTCGTGTAAAGCGCGCCGTTGGTTCAAAGAAGCACCGCAAGCAGGTGCTCGAGCGGGCCAAGGGCTACTACGGAAACAAGAGTCGCTCGGTGCGGGCGGCCAACGAACAGGTCATGAAGAGCGGGCAGTACGCCTTCCGCGACCGTCGCGCCAAGAAGGGCGAGTTTCGTCGTCTGTGGATTCAGCGCATCAACGCCGCGTGTCGCCTGAACGACATCAGCTACAGCCGGTTCATCGCCGGCCTCAATGCTGCCGGCATAGAGGTCGACCGCAAGATGATGGCCGACCTGGCCGTCACCGATGCCGTGGCCTTCACGGCCCTGACCGACGCCGCCAAGGCTGCCCTCTGAGCGAACAGTTGACCTACTCGAACCCACGGGTTCAACGGCTGCGGCGCCTCCTGGGGCGCCGCAGTTCTCGTTACGAGGAGCGGGTGTTCGTTGTCGAGGGAATCGGCCTGTTGCGCCAGGCGGTCGAGGCCGGCTGGAGTGTCGAGGGCTGCTACGTCTCCCCGGGCACAACCGTCGATCTCGATGTCGAGGCACATGAACTGGCGCCGAACGTGATCGAGCGTGTGGCGTCGACCGAATCACCGCAGCCATTTCTGGCTGTCGTGTCGATGCGTGCCGCTGTGCTGCCCGACGACGCGACGTTCGTGCTCGTGGCCGACCGTCTGGCGGACCCAGGCAATGCCGGCACCATCATCCGCTCGGCCGAGGCTGCCGGCGCCGATGCGGTGATCCTCACGCCGGGCTCCGTCGATCCGTACAACCCGAAAGTTGTCAGGGCCAGCGCCGGGTCGTTGTTTCGCGTACCCGTCGTGGAAGCCACACTCGAATCGCTGGCTGGGTTTCGTCGCCTGGGCGCTTCGTCGCACCGCGGCGACGCCTACACGGACCCCGTCTACCACGGTCGCGTCGCCGTCGTGGTCGGCAACGAGGCCCACGGGCTCGACGACAACGCTGCAGTCGACCAGTGGATCACCATTGCACACGCTGGGCCCGCCGAGAGCTTGAACGTCGCCATGGCCGCAACCGTGCTGGTATTCGAGGTAGCTCGGCAGCGGAGCACTGTCTAGTATGTGCCGATGGTCGATCGGCGATTTCGGTGCCCCCGGGCGTTGCTCGGGGTTGCGCGCTGACTCGCTGACGTCTCGCCGCCTCATCGCTCGGGGGTTTGCTGCCCAATGTCGTGTGATGCCGTGAGGAGGGTGTGGGGATGATCGAAGAAGTGAGACGTGCGGTGCAAGCTGCGCTGGACCGTGTCGGCGACGCGTTGACGTCCGACGAAGTGCGCGCGTTGGAAGCCGAATTGCTGGGCAAGCGTGGCCCCTTCGCCACGTTCAAGACCGGCCTCGGTGCCCTGGCCACGGTCGAGGAGAAGAAGGCGGCGGGACAGGCCGTCAACGATGCGATCACCGCCGTTGGCGACGGGCTCGATCGGCGTCGTCGCGAGTTGGCGGCGAGCGAGCGAACGGTTCAACTGGCGGCCGAACGGCTCGATCTCACCGAGGTGATGTCTCGTCCGCGCCGTGGCCACGCGCATGTGGTGACCCAGGCATGGGAGCGATTGGAGGACGTGTTCATCGGGCTCGGCTTCCAGATCGCCGAGGGTCCCGACGTGGAAACCGATTGGTACAACTTCGAGGCCCTCAACCTGCCGCCCGATCACCCGGCGCGCAGTATGCACGACACGTTCTATATCGAGCACGGCAACCCGGGCTCAACCGTTCTGCGCACGCACACGTCGCCCGTGCAGATCCGCGTCATGCAGACCCTGCCCCCGCCGATCTACATGATCATGCCCGGTCGCGTGTTCCGCAACGAGACCACCGATGCCACCCACGTCGCGGTGTTCCACCAACTCGAGGGATTGGTCATCGACCGGGGGATCACCCTGGCCGATCTGGCCGGAACGATCGACGCGTTCACCAAGGCGTTCTTCAGCGCCGACTTCGGCTCGCGCCTGCGACCCAGTTACTTCCCGTTCACCGAGCCATCGGCCGAGTTCGACATCCAGACTCCGTCGGGTCAATGGCTCGAGCTCGGAGGCTGCGGAATGGTGCACCCCAACGTTCTGCGTGCCGGCGGTCTCGATCCCGAGGTGTGGAGCGGCTTCGCCTTCGGCTTCGGAATCGACCGAATGGCCAAGGAGCGACACGCCATCGGCGACGTTCGCGACATGTACAGCAACGACCTTCGGTTCGTGGAGCAGTTCTGATGAGAGTCGTGCATTCCTGGCTCAATGAGCTGGCGCCGCTAGGCGACGACATCGACAAGATTGCCGCGACCCTGACCGACCTCGGCTTGGCGGTCGAAGAGATCGTGCATGTCGGCGCGACGGTCGATGGTGTCATTACCGCGCGAGTCGTGCGAACCGAACGGCATCCAGACGCGGCCAAGGTCCATCGCGTGTATGTCGACGCCGGTGATGGCCGCGAACGACACGTGTGGTGCGGCGCGTTCAACATGAAGGCCGACGACATCGTGCCGCTGGCAACACCCGGTACCGCTATGCCCGACGGACGGGTCATCGAGCCGAAGCCGATCCTCGGTATCCAAAGTGACGGCATGCTGTGCTCGGCGCGCGAACTCGGGCTGGGCGACGACCACGAAGGGATCGTCATCCTGCCGCCGGGTACCCCGCTCGGCAAGCCGTACGGCGCGGCCCTAGGACTGACCCACGAGACCGTCTACGACCTCGACGTCACACGCAATCTGCCCGACTGCTTCGGCTATCTCGGCGTAGCCCGCCAGGTTGCCGCACGGTGGGGTGTGCCGCTGTCAGCGCGTACCGAATCGATCAACTCGACAAGCGACTCGCCGACGCGGCAAGCGACCGTTGAGCTAGTTGACGGAGATCGTTGCGCGCGCTTCACCAGCACGGTCATCAGCGGTGTGCGCGTCGGCCCGTCGCCGACCTGGCTCGGCCAGCGCCTGGCGGCGGCCGGCATGCGTTCGATCAACAACGTCGTCGATGTCAGCAACTACGTGATGCTCGAGCTCAACCAGCCGAACCACGCCTACGACCTCGACACCTTGGGTGGTCAGGGCTTTCGTGTGCGCTGCGCAGTCGACGGCGAATCGATCGTCACCCTCGACGGTGTTGAGCGGACCCTCACGCACGACGACCTGCTGATTTGTGACGCCACCGACGCACCCATCGGCATCGGTGGGATCATGGGAGGCCTCGACAGCGAGATCAGCGAGACAACCACGACGATTGCGCTCGAGATCGCCTGGTTCGAGCCGATCGGCATAGCCAAGACCTCGACCCGCCTCGGGTTGCGCAGCGAGGCGTCGCTGCGTTTCGACCGCGGCGCCGACCCGCATGGCATGCCGGCCACGATCGCCAGGTTCGTCGAGCTGCTGCGCCTGACATGTCCCGACCTAGTCGTTCACGATGGAATGGTCGACGCCACATCGCAATTCCTCCCGGTGACCCCGGTCATCGACGTGCGCGTCGCCAAGGTCAACGCCCTGCTCGGCACGTCGCTGTCGGCCGACGAGATCGTCGCGTTGATCCGCGGTCTCGGGTTCGCGTCGAAAGGGCGCGAAACGCTGACGGTCACCGTTCCCTCCTGGCGACCGGATTGCACCGCCGAAGTCGACATCATCGAGGAGGTCGCCAGGCAGTACGGCTACGCCAATGTCGGCAAGACGGTGCCGAAGTCGGCGATGCACGGCCGCCTATCGCCTGTGCAATCGCGCCGCCGCCATCTCCGGGGCGTGCTACTGGGGCTCGGCGTCAACGAGGCGATGCCGAATCCGTTCCTTGCCGACGACGATCTCGTTCGGGCCGGGCTCAGCGGCCCTGCACTGCGCATCGTCAACTCTCTGGTGGCCGAGGAGAGCATCCTGCGCACCAGCCTGCGGCCTGGCTTGTTGAAGGCCGTCGCTTTCAACGAGTCGCACCGGCGGTTCGCTGTCAGCCTGTTCGAGATCGGCCACGTGTACCCGCCCGGCGATGGCGAACTGCCTGACGAGTTCGAGCAACTCGCGGTTGTGCTGGCCGGTCGGGACGCGACCGGGGCGATGGAGGTGTGGCGCGAGGTCGCTGCGGCGATGGGCTTCGGTGCCCGTGTCGATCAGTCGAAGCCCCCGTCCGGCATGCACCCGACCAGGTCAGCAACATTGTCGCTCGGCCGGGACGAGATCGGTGTCGTGGGCGAGGCGCATCCCGACGTGCTCGATGCCTACGGTGTCGGCCAGCGGGTGGCGTTGCTCGAGCTCAACCTGTCGGTGCTGCTTGCCCCAGAGGCCAAAGTCGCGATGTGGAAGCCGACCAGCCGCTTCCCGTCCAGTGACTTGGACCTGGCGTTCGTAACGCCCGACTCGGTGACCGCCGAGAAGGTCGACAAAGCCATCAAGCAGGCGGCCGGCGCCTTGTTGGTCGACCTCGCCCTGTTCGACACCTATCGCGGTAGCGGCGTACCCGCCGATAGCCGCAGCCTGGCCTACCGGCTGCGGCTGCAGGCGCTGGACCGCACGCTCAGCGACACCGAGTTGACCGAACTGCGCAACAAGGTGATCGCAGGCGTCGCCAAGCTCGGGGCAACGCTGCGCTGATCCGCCGTTTCAGTCCTGGAGGCCGACGAACGCGGAGGCCTGATCACGAACCAGGTCGATCAGTGTCTCCTGGGTCAGTGACAGATCGAGGGAGTGCAGGCCCCAGTTCGGGGCGCCGTCTCCCGGGATGTCGTCAGCGCGGGGGTCGGACGGATCGCCATTGACCGAGATCGCCAGATAGCTGTAGCCGTCTTTGACCTTGCACTCGCCGGTGATCAGGCCAGGGAAGCCCAGGAACGGTGTGGTGATCGCCGCCGCTGCGTCGGGATCGGTGAGCGCCCATGGCGCGGTCGGGGCGGCAGCGTCGAGAAAACCTGGCCCGCCTGCCAGCGCGGCGGGGTTGACGCACGCCGACGCGGTCGCGCCCTGCGGTGCCCCGAACAATGCGCCGGGCAGTGGTGGGACGCTGTCGCGGTAGGTCTGGAAAGTGATGACACAGCCGACCTGACCGACGGCGCGGCACAGTGGCATGTTCTGCGTGTCGCCTCCCACGTCTTGCCCCGGGGCCACCTGAAACGAGGTGCCGGCAATGATTGCCGAGGCGATCAGCGCTCTCTGCTCTGGCTTGGGATCGATTTCCTCGCGCAACAGTCGAACGACGTGGAAACTGCCCTGTGAATGGGCCAGGATGACCACGGGTCGACCCTGGTTGTAATTGGCTATGTAGTGCCGCCACGCATCGAGCACGTCGCGGTAGGCCATGTCCCAGCCCTCGGCGAAGTTTCCGGGTGTGCTGCCGAACAATCCGGAGGTCGTGACCGAGCGATATACGGGTGCGAAGACGGCGCACACCTGGTTGAACGGGCCGGCCTGCAACTTGGTGACGCCGGTTTCGCTGCCGGGAACGAGATCGCTGTTATACGTGGTGTCGTCGCTGACCGTCGGGTACACGTAGAAGCAGTCGATCGGTGGATCCACCGCGATCTCATACGGTTCAACGGTCAACGTTCCATCGGCAGCGACTTCCGTCAGTGGAGCGGTCTCATCACACGTGTCCGCGACGTCGCCGCGGCAGATCCAGTTGGTGGCATCGCTGTAGATCTCGCTGACGTACGGGGGAGCGATTGCCGTAGAGGTGCTGGCGGTAATGGTGGCGAGTGTCGTGCTGACGGCGACCGACGTGGTGTCCGGGGCAACCGAGATCGCGGTCGTGACAATCGAGTCGGCAGGGGCACGAGATGTTGAAGCCGGTGCGGCTGTCGAGGAACACGCCACTGCCAACAGGACGGTCGCGGCGAGGAGAACCGGAAGCTTGCGGATGCTGTGACCCTACGGCTGACACGCTGGAAATGGGCGGCGGCCGCCGCCGGGGCTAGTGCGAGAGATTCTTGTAGAAGACGGTCGTGTCGACAAGGCCTCCTTCGGGCCACAACGCGTAGCCGGGAATCACGCCAACGCGTTGCCATCCGAGACGGCTGTAGACACGCTCGGCATCGCTGCTGGCCGTGTCGAGCACCAGCAATGTCTTGCCGGCTTCGAACGCCGCTGATTCTGCGGCTCGCATCAGTGCTTCGGCTGCGCCGCGTCGTCTGGCGCTGCGGTGCACCAACATCTTGGCGATCTCACCACGGTGCGGCTGATTCTCCGG
Source organism: Ilumatobacteraceae bacterium (assembly GCA_031412355.1). GTDB lineage: Bacteria > Actinomycetota > Acidimicrobiia > Acidimicrobiales > Ilumatobacteraceae > JAENVT01. The sequence goes on from JANOCR010000137.1 coordinate 21,420, forward strand.
AGCAGCCAGGATCACCTGCACGGTGCCGACCACAACCTTGGCCTCGTCCTCGGCAACCAGAACCACCCGCTCGCCGCGCGAGGCGCTGTCGAGTGCGGCATCCCAAACTCCCTCGGCACGCTCGAGATCGAACGGCAGCATGAAGCCGACGGACGCGCCGCCGTCGACACAGTCCACCAACAACTCGGCAAGCGCGCGGGCGTCTCCCCGCTCTGCACTGGCACGCCGGACGGCGATCCGATCGCTCACGG
>JANOCR010000138.1:0-31440 GCA_031412355.1 Ilumatobacteraceae bacterium
CCGGCTGCTTGCACCAACGTGACCTGGGTGTCGCTCGGCCGTTCGGTTGGAGCAGCAATCTCGATGACCGACCCGGTGACGAGGCCTGCAGCACTGATCAACGTGCCGGTAGGGGTCGGTCGTCCGTCGACGTAGACCAGATTTGGTGGCGCCGAACTGAGTACCCGTGCCAGCAGGTCACTGACGGTGATCGATTCATGGACGGCGTTCACGGAGATCTCGGCCTCGCCCTGAGGTGTCGAAACGATCAGGTCCATGAGCCCGGACGCGACGATTGAATGATCTGGGGCTCGGGGACGGACGCGGGCCTCATGATCTTGTTATCGGTACGACAGATCCACGAGATAACCCCAATGTTCAAGACAACGTCAAGTTCTGACTTTCGAAATGCGGCAGTACCCGCAGCCAGGATAGATGAGCGATAGCATCACCGGCCATGGCGGACCAGGTAGCCAGCGTATTCCACGCCTTGATCGACAACGTCGAGAGCATCGTTCGTGGCAAGGCCGAATCGATCCGGCTGGCCCTGTGCTGCTTGCTGACCGAGGGTCATCTGCTGATCGACGACGTGCCGGGCACCGGCAAGACCTCAATGGCCAAGGCGATCGCCGGGTCGATCGCCGGGTCGTGGAAACGTGTGCAGTTCACCCCGGACCTGTTGCCCAGCGACGTCACTGGGGTGATGGTCTTCGACCAGCGCACCTCGTCGTTCTCTTTCCGCCAGGGCCCGGTGTTCACGAACGTCTTGATCGGCGACGAGATCAACCGTGCCAGCCCGAAGACCCAGTCGGCCCTGCTGGAAGTGATGGAGGAGCGTCAGGTCACCGCCGATGGTGTGCCGCATCTCGTTCCCAGGCCGTTCTTCGTCATCGCCACGCAGAACCCACGTGACTTCCACGGCACGTTCCCGCTGCCCGATGTGCAGCTCGACCGATTCGCGATGAAGCTGTCGTTGGGCTACGCCGATCAGGCCACCGAGGTCACCGTGCTCGAGGCCTACCGACGCGAGAACCGCGATCGCGGTGTGCCCGCGGTGACCAACGCCACCCAACTCGAGTCGCTCATCGCCGCGATCGAGCAGATCGAGGTCGTGCACAGCATCAACGACTACATCGTTCGTCTGGCCAACGGCACCCGTGGCCATCCGGACCTACGGCTCGGTGTTTCCACTCGTGGCACACTGTCGCTCATGCGAGTCGCCAAGGCATACGCGGCCTCCGAACAGCGCGGATACGTGACGCCCGACGACATCAAGACGCTGATCGAGCCAGTGTTCGGTCACCGAATTTCGCTGAGCTCCGAGGCCGAGCTACGCGGTGTGCGAAGCGAGCAGGTGCTGGCCGAGATCGTCGACGACATCGCAGTTCCCCGTCACCGCGAGGGATGAGACCGTGCTGACCCGCACCGGACTTGGCGTGCTGATCGGCTCTGGGATCTGTGCGTTCTTCGGGTTGTTCTGGCGGTACGAGGAACTGTTGGCGCTGGCCGCCGCAGGCGCGGTTGCGGTGGCCTTTGCGTTGTACATGTCGCGCCGACCCCCACGACACACCGCCCGGCGCCGACTGATCACCGCGCGTGTAGCGCGTGGCGAGACGGTCCATGTTCGCTATCAGATCTTCAACCAGACACAGCACCGCCTCGGCTCGACACGATTGACCGACGAGTTCCAGGGTTTCCACCAGTCGTTCAACGTGCCGACGTTGCCGCGCATGACCCGTCACGAGGTCGACGCCCAGTTCGCCACCCGGCGGCGAGGAATCTTCCCCATCGGTCCGTTGGCGTTCGAACGCATCGATCAGCTCGGCCTCGCCACCGCTACGCGGCCCATCGGCCAGATCGGAACCGTCGTGGTACATCCCCGTGTGTACCCGCTGATCACCGCTTCAGGGGCGGTCAGGGTCATCACCAACGACGCAGTGTTGCGCAGGCCGTCGGGCGATCCGCAGTCAGGCTTTCAGTCGCTTCGCGAATATCAGTACGGCGACGACACACGACTGATCCACTGGCCCACCTCGGCCCGAGCGGCGACGCTGATGATCCGCGAGTTCGTCGACCTTCGTCGCCACGAGTTCACGGTCGTCATCGACACCTCGACCGAGGTGGCCACCGCAGACGACTTCGAAGAGATCGTTGACGCCGGCGCCAGCGTCGCGGCGTTTGCCCTGCGGTCGGGGCTCGATGTCGTGGTTCGCTCGACCTCGCGGCTGCGCGCAGGGCGGCCCTACCCACTGGTCGACCAGAGCGAGATGCTCGATCTGCTGACACCGCTGCAGCAGGGAAGCGGCACCGATGTGCTGTCATTGGCCAGCTTGTTCACCGGCGGCCTCGGCGGGGTAGCCGTGCTGGTGGTCACCGGACCAAAGGGCCCATCGACCATCTTTTCGCACGGCGATCAGATCAGTGTCGCCAGGATCGGTGTCGGCGCCGACACGGCGGGCCTGGCCTGTGCCGCCATCGCCGCGAACGGCGCTGCGCAGTTCGCCGAACGGTGGGCACAGTGGAACTGACCGCTGGTCCCGGCCTGACCAACGGGCGCCGGCTCGTTCGGGCCCTGGCCGTGCTGGTGTTTGCCGTCGGGCTGGCCCTCAGCGGGGCGCGGGTGGTCGGTACCCGGTTCGAGCCGATCCTGGTCCTCCCAGCAGTGCTCGCTGTCCTCGTCGGATGGTTGCTGTCGCGCCTGCCCCTCGTTGTGCGCGCCATCGCTCAGGCGATGGCGTTTGTCGGGTCTGGCTTGCTCGTCGCGTACGCGGCGGATGGTACCGCCAGTTCATTCGTACGCGGGCTGTTCGATGGGCCGCGTCAGGTCAACACGACAGCGTGGCCGAGTCCGCGATTCCCGACGATCTTCGTCGCGCTCGCAGCCTTGATCTACGTCGCTGCGGCGTTGGCAATCGATCTGGCGATGCGCCTTCGCTGGCGGGCGCTGGCCATCTTGCCGTTGCTGGTGGCGATGGTGGCGATGATCGCTGTCGGCGCCCCTGACGGTCCCCAATGGCAGGCGGTGGCGCTGGCCGTGGCGTCGGCGTTCGGGTTGCTGTGGATCGGCCTCGACGACCGCGTGGCCAGCATCCGTTCAGGTCTCCTCGTAGCCGCGTCGATTGGGCTTGCCGCGTTGGTCACGACCGTCAGCGTCGGAGTTGCCGTCGCAGACCGCGCCAACCCGCGTCATCGCCAGGAGGCCGACAGCCAGCTGTCGTTGCTCGACCCGTTGGCCGACGTGGCGGCACAGGTCCGGGCCGAGCCGGCGCATGTTCTGTATGAACTCGATTCGCCGTCGCTGCCTCTGTTGCGTCATTGGCGTGCTACCGCACTCGACGTCTACAACGGCGAATCGTGGACGACCAGCGGTCGGCTCTCGCCGATCGGCAACCGTATCGACGAGCCAACGGGTGGGCAGCAGGTGACAGTCAGAATCTCGGCCCTCCGCGACGACACTGTCTTGTGGGTGTCGCCGGGTCGCCTGCTGCGCAGCAGCAGTCCGGTCGAGTCGGATTTGAGGCGGCGAGTTGTCAGGATCAATGGCACCGATCGACCTGCGGTCACCGAGTTCACCTTCGAACCGTTGACACAGTTCGATCCGAGGCTCGACGAAGCCATCGGGACCCTGCAGCCCACCGAGATCGAGAGCTCGTACGAGGCATTTGCCGGCACGCTTGCCGGCGATGGCACGATCGCCGAGCAAGTTGCCAACCTGGCGACGGCGCTTCGCGAGGACTACCAGCTGAACCCGAGCACTCCGGGTGGCGTGCAGCAGAACCTGGTGGATACCTTCCTTCGCACCAGCCGTATTGGCAACCTCCAGCAGTTCATCACCGGATTCGTGCTGCTGGCCCGAAGTCTCGGCGTCGACGCACGCATCGCCACCGGGTATGAACTCGATGCCGCGTCGTCGTCCGACAACATCACCACGTCGGAGGCCACTGCTTGGCCGGAGATTCGCATCGCCGACAGATGGGTCACGGTCGAAGTGTTGCCCGACGATGTGGTGACGGACGAGCCTCAGCCGACCCCGGCTGGTCAACCGGAAACACCGCCAGCGGCGCAACCCCTCGACCCCCCGCAGGTCGAAGAGGAAGATCCCAACGAGGCCGTCGAGGCTGCCCTCCCGCCGGCACCCGACACCGGGTGGTCGGCCGTGCGCGTGTGGCTCATGCGAGGCGGCCTGTTCACCGGCTTGTTGTTGTGGCCGATCTTCGTCTTCGCAATCATCGTGACGTGGAAGAAGCTGCGTCGACGTAAGGGCCTGAAGGCACCGGATCCGGCTCACCGGGTCAGCACGGCCTGGACGTTGGCGACCGATGCGTTGGTCGATGCCGGGGCGACACTGCAGACCAGCGATACCAACGCCGAACTGGTCGAGGCCGGAATCCGGACCCAACCGGCAGCGGGACCGCCCCTCGGTCGCTTGCAACGTCATGCCGACGCCGTCACGTTCGCAACTGCGTCGTGCGATCCGCAACGGGCGGCCGACGCGGTTGAGCAGCTGAAGCTGGTCGAGTCGAGCATCCGCAACTCTTCGTCGAGATGGTGGCGTTGGAAGTGGTGGCTCAGCACCCGTTCGCTGCGGCGCCGCACCCAATCACCGCTGCGCTGACCGCGACTGCGACGAAACCGCGGTGCGGCTAGCTCACCCCGACGGTGATGAAAACTCCCTCTGCTGATCGGCCCCCGTACTCGTCGGTCACGGTGCATGGGAAGATTGCGAGGTTGGATGGTTCGCTATTGAAGCTGCTTGGCACAGTGATCTCGAGTTTCCATTTCGGGTTGAATGGATCGGGTGGGCCCCCACCGGGATCGCGAACAAGCAACACGATGAAACCCTCCGGCGCCGCGCACGGTGCGGAGCTTGGCATGATGTCGTCGCCGTCAGGTTCGGTGATCACCAACGGGATGTCGACCGTCGGCTGACCGTTCGTGTCTTCGAATGCCGGTTGAAGTGTTGGCGGCCTGTTCGACGTGATCGTGATCGTCGAGCTCGACGTCAACCCGCCATCGTCGCGAATCGTGTAGCTCAGTGTGGAGATCCCGTGGCCGAGCGCAACGGTGACGATGGTTCCGGTGGGAGTTCCCTGGATGGTGGCCGGGCCGCTGACCACTGCGATCGTCTGAATGCTCAGCGGTGCACCTTCGGGATCGATGTCGTTCACCGTCGGATCGAACGCGAGCAGCGAATCCGGCGTGTTGTACTCGTCGGCTAGTGCGGTCGGGCCAAGGTTGCTGATCGTCACTCGAATGTTGGCAACGGCTGTCAGGCCCCCAGTGTCCTGAACGGTTGCGGTGAAGTCGTAGGCGCCACTGGATGTCGTGGTCGGCGGCGCGGCAAAGATCGTGCCGTCAATGCTGCCCAACTGGCCGCTGGTGTCGAGGTTGATCCACGACGGGTTGCCGGTGAGCGCAACGATCCTCAACGCCTCGTCGTCGGAGGCGATCTCGTCGACTCGGATCGTCAGGCTGCCACCACGCGACATGGCGCGCTCGATGCTGCCGGCGACGGGGGCGCTGTTGACATCGATGGTCAGTTGGCCCTGCACCGTCTGTTGACAGCCGATCTCGACGGTGAACGTCACGACCTCGGTACCGTTCATGCCGGGTGGTGGCGTGTAGATGCCACTGGTGCCGGTCAAGCCGGCACCGACGACGCTGCCTGCACGGATGCTGCCAGAAAGTACGTACTGCGTGAGATCGAGGTTGACGGGCGTTTGATACGGCGTGAACAACGCTGCTGCCGGCGCCTGTGGGGGGCTCTCGCTGCATGGCAGCACGTTGAGCGTGACGTTTGCGGTACTGGACTGGCCGCTGCCATCGCTGAGCGTGTACCGGATGACCGCAATGCCATCGGCATCGGGCGCCGCCACGAACGTCAGCACGCCACGGAGCAGTTCGACCGTGCCGAAACTGGTGGGTGGCCGGTTGACCAGGGTTGCTGACGCGACGTCGCCGGGGTCGCTGATGCCGTCGTCGTTGATCAACAGATCGACACTGTTGGACCCACCACTGGCGATCGTCAGCACATCGTCGGCCGCCACCGGTGGGTTGGCAGGCGGAGGCTGGGTGACGGTGATCCGGATCTTGCTGCTTCCCGTCTCGCCGTCGCTGGTGGTCACGGTGTAGCTGGCGACCACCGTGCCGGACCCCGTCGTGGCGATGCTGACAACGTTGCCCTGGAACGAAACGGCGCCGGGCCCGGAGTCGAGTGACGCAGTGGCCAATGTGAGTTGTGTGGTGCTGTTCTGGTCGCGCAGTTCGGCGACGATGTCGATGTCGACGGGGTCGCCCACCAAGGCGGGGCGCAGGATCTCGCGAACCGTCGGTGGCGTCTTGGGAGGTGGGGTGTCGTCGACGATCTTGATCGAGATCGTGCCACGGACGTTGCCGTCGTTCTCGTCACTGATAGTCACCTCGAGACTGTCTGCCTCTGGCGTCTTGTCGGCTGATCCCAGAACTGGGGCGTTGTAGGTGAAGCTTGCGGCTTTCTGGGTGAAGGTTGTGCCTCCGTGGGCAGGCCTGCTGACGGATGAGAACACCAGACTGTCACCGTCGTCGTCGGTGGCCAACTGGTTGGCGTTGAGCGTCAGCGACTTGCCGATGTTGACCGTCTGCTGTGTCTTGGCCAGGTCGATGACGGGGGCGCGGTTGCCAGGAGGGGCGACCGTGACGGTGACGATGATCGATGCCTCGGCGCGTAGGCCTTGGGTGTTGGCCACCGAGTACTTGCACCGGAACGTACCCGGCAGGTCGGCCGGCGGGTTGAACGTGATGCGGCTGTCGGGCGTCGGCGAAGCGCTGCCTCCGCCTGGGCAAACCGGTGATCCGATCAGGCTGGGACGCCCGCCCGACGGGTCGCTGTCGTTGGCGAGTACGTCGATGTTGACCGATTCGTTGGTGACGGTGTCGGCAAAGTCGTCGCGTGCAAATGGGGCCTGAGGAAGTGCCTCGACCAACACGGTGACCGTGACGTGCCCGATGGCCTCGTTGCCGTGCCCGTCGCTGATCGTGTACGAGAAGGTGACCGGCGTGGACTCGGTGATGTCGGGCAGGTTCGGTGTGAACCGGACCGAGTTGCCCTCGACCACTGTCGTGCCAGCGCCGTCGTTGGGTTGGGTAGCTGTGAGCACGAGGATCTCGTCTTGATCTGGGTCCTCGTCGTTGGCGGTGACCGGGATCCTGACCGAGTTGCCGATCACGACTCGCTCGGCGTCGGCGTTGGCGATCGGTGGACTGTTCTCGGCAGTGTCGGCGATTCTCAACACCAGGACCTTGCCGATCTGGTCGTGCAGCGGATCGCCGTCGCTCAACGTGTATCGAACGACCGAGCGTTCTGGAGCGCCGGGTTCCAGTGTGATGTTCAGTAGCTGACTGCGCACCGTTACATCGATGCCGGGAGGTCCGGTGGGCGCTGAGATGGTCAGGTCGTCGCCGTCCGGGTCACTGTCGTTGGCCTTCACGTCGAGCTTTCCGACCACACCGACCGCGAGCCGAGTGGCATCGGAGATTGCCTCGGGCGGCTCGTTGCCTGCATCCGCCGCCGATACCTCGACCGTGACTTTTGTCTTCTCGCTGGTGCCACCCTGAGGATCAGCCGCCTGATAGGTGAAGTTGTAGATTCCCGGCCGATCGGGCGGTGGTTCGTACTTCAGCGCTGGCAAGCCTGTCGGCCCGATGGTGTCGGTGATCTTGGCAGCGCCCACGACCTGGAACGTGGGCACGGTCAACATGTCGCGCTCGGGATCGATGTCGTTGGCCAACACGTCGATTGTGACCGGCCTGCCGATCTTGGTCTTGACCCTGTCCTGCCGGGCAATGGGCGGTCGATTGGGGCTGTCGGGTGGGAACAACTCAACCGTCACGTTGGCCGTGGCCTCGCCGCCGTTCTCGTCGACGATGGTGTAAGTGAAGGAATCGGTTCCGCTGAAGCCTGGCTCGGGCCGGTACGCCACAGACGTGCCGTTGAACACGTCGGTCTCGCCGTGGCCCGCTGTGTCTGGGACCCTGAGAACAGCGATGGCGTCGCCATCGGGGTCGTAGTCGTTGCCCAGGACCGGGATGAGGATGTCACCGCCGGCCCGAGCGGTGACCGAGTCGTCGATCGCGATGGGCAGGTCGTCGACACCGTTCAGGTCGCGAGGGGGCTCGTCCTCGCCGGGGTCTTGGCCCCCGCCTGCGGCTGGTCCGGCTCCGGTCGCATCGCCTGATTCGATGACCTGGCCCTGAGCGTCGAACAGCTGCGCCCTGTCGTCGTTCTTCGGGATCGTGTTGATGCCGAACCGGTGCACGACCCAGGCGAACACACCTGACTGATCGTCGAGCCAGATCAGGTTGCCGGCTGCGGTGATCGACAGTTTGGGCGACGCGGGTGTGGTGGGTCGTGGTTCAGTGCCCAGTCGTTGGGTCTCCAGGTCGATGCGGTCGACCTCGTTGTTTTCGCGCACGACGACGGCGGAGTTGCCGGCGACTGCCAGTCGATCTTTCACCGAGATGCTCATGCCCTCGATCTCGAGCATGCGCTCGATGCCGGTGGCGCCGATACATGCCAGCGTGTCGTCGACGCCCAGCCAGACGCACGCGGCGTCATCGCCCGGCTCTTGCAGGATGCCTTGGCTGGCGTTGGGGATCGAGTCGACCGACACATCGCCACCGTCGAGCCAGCGCACGACGCGGTTGGTCGCGTCGTACGAGACGGCCTTGGCCCCGACCGTCGTGGCCTTGACCGTCCGGCTGCGCAATGGCACGATCTTGGCCGATTCATCGATGTTGACGTGCGTCGCTTCGGTCTGGCTCAACAGCCACATGCTTCCGTCGGCTGCGATCAGCGCCTCGTCCGATTCGGGAATCGTGATCTGTCGAGTGACGTCGTCGACGGCCACCACGCGCGCCTCTGCGGTGTTGGGGCTGACGACGGTCAGGCCGCTGGTGCCGACGCCGAACCGAGCGCCAGGCTCGGCCAGCAACGCCACCGGCTGGGCGGTGCCTAACTGCAACTTGGAGGTCGAGATGGTGCGCACCGAGCCACTTGTCGGTGCAACCAGGAAGGCCCCACCCGGGCCCTGCACGGCGACCTCGCCACCGGAGTCGGGGTCGGCCTCGATCTTCGCCACCACGGTGCCGGCCAGACCGTCGACCAACACGACCCGCTGGTTCACCTGATCGACCAGCCACCGCGTCGCGGCATTGGATGTGAGCGCTGTGGGGCGCACGCCGTCACTCTTGACGACCGCGATGACAGATGCGGCCGCCACGACGGTGCCGAGCGCGGCATAGCCAGCTGTGCGCCAGCTCACCTTCTGCAACTGTCCCATGCCGCCTACCTTGTTGGCCGATGTTCTTCGGCGACGTCTCCCGGATGCGGGCCTACCTATCCTACCGGCGTCTCAGACCCGCTGTCCGTACGCGCCACTGCTGGCAAAAGCCAGCGCGTCGGCAAGGGTCATTGGCTTCGCAAACAGGAATCCCTGCGCCATCTTGCACTCGAGTCGGCGTAGCTCGTCGAGCTGAGCCTCGGTCTCTACGCCCTCGGCGATCGGGGCGAATCCCAGCTCGTGAGCCAGCGACAGGATCAGGCGCACGAACTCGGTTCCGCCTCGTTCGGTGTCGAGTCCGCTGATCAGGCTGCGATCGATCTTGACGAAGTCCGCTGCGAACTGTCGCAGCAGCGCGAGGTTGGAGTAGCCCGTTCCGAAGTCGTCGATGGCGATGCGAACGCCCAGCCCGTGTAGTTCGTCGAGCTGCGGCTTGGCGGCGACGATGTCGCTCATGACGATGTCCTCGGTGATCTCGATCGTCAGTGCCGAGGCGCCGATGCCGGCCCGGGCGATGGCCTTGGCGACGTTATCGACGAGGTTGCCGTCGTTCAGTTCGGCCGACGACAGGTTGATCGACATGCTGAGGTTCGGAGATCGCAGTCGTAGCAGCGAGGCAGCGCGGGTCGACTCGTTTAGCACGAACTCGCCGAGTTGGATCGAGAACCCTGCTTTCTCGATGATCGGCATGAACTTGCCCGGCAGGATCAGACCGCGCGTGGGGTGTTGCCACCTGACCAACGCCTCGAAACCCAGCACTTCGCGAGTTCCCGTGTTGACGATCGGCTGGTAGTGCAGCGACAGTTGATTGTCGCGGAAAGCGGCACGAAGCTCGCGCTCCATGTCGAGACGATCGTCGACCTGGCGACGCATGGTCTGGTCGAACAAGGCGACGCGCCGGCGGCCGGCTTGCTTGGCCGCGTACATCGCCAAATCGGCGCGCTGCACGATCTCGTTGGCCGGGTCGGAGCCGATACCGAACGCAACGCCAACACTCATCGACACGACGTGCTCGCGGCCGTCGAGGCTGATCGGTGCTTTCACAGCGGCCAGCAAGCGGTCGGCTATGGCGGCGACCTCGAGGTCGGTGCCGATGTTGCGACAGACCACCAGGAACTCGTCGCCGCCGAGACGCCCGACGATGTCGCCACCGCGGGTAGCCGTCTGCAGCCGATCGGCCACGACCTGCAGCAGGCGGTCACCGACCGAGTGGCCGAGGCTGTCGTTGACGACCTTGAAGTCGTCGAGGTCGCAGAACATCACCGCCATCCGCTCGCTCACGCCGATCGTATTGGTGAGCAGGTGGAACAGCTGCTGACGGTTCGGAAGGCCGGTCAGCGCGTCGTGGCCAGCGTCGTGGGCCAGGCGGGCCTCTAAGCGTTTGCGATCCGACAGGTCGCGATACGTGACAGCGAAGCCCTCGAGATGACCCTGTTCGTCGCGGATACCCACGGCGACCCCCGACATCGGGTGCCGCTCGCCGTCCTGGTCAACCATCTCGATCTCACCGCTCCAGGTGCCGCCGTCGCGAATTGCCTCGCCGATCTCAGCGAACATCGTCTCGCGGTACTCCTCGGGGATGAACTTCAACGTGTCGTTACGGTTCAACGGGTTAGCCCCGAAGAACCGTTCGCCGGCCGGGTTGAGGTAGTTGGTGCCGTCACCGAACGAGGCAATGGCGACCAGATCGGTGGTCGCGTCGGCGACGGCACGGAATCGTTCCATCTCTCGTCGACGGCCGACTTCGTCGTTCATGTCGCGCACGATCACGACGGTTCCGGTGTGCTGGCCATTGTCGTCGATCGCCGGTGCGGCAACGATCTGCACGTTGCGACTGCCGAGGTGCGGAAGTTCGAGGCGACAGCTGTAGGTGGCGGTCTCGCCGTTGGCCACCTTGTCGCGCAGTTCCTCGAAGATGTGTTGATCCGTCGGTGCGAGGTATGTGCGCAGGGCTTCGAGATCGCTGAGCACCGGCGCAGAATCGAGGAACTGCGAGATGCGCGCGTTCATGAACGAGTTTTCGAGCTCGGCACCGATCACCAAGATGCCGATGGGTGCGGTGTTCAACACGGTGCGCAGGTAGTTCTCGCTGGTTCGGGCTCGTGCTGCATCGCGCGTCGCTGTGGTGGCCGACGCCGTCGCCTCCTCGAGCGCGTCGGAGATCAAACCGGCCACGACACCACCGACGAGCACCAACGGCACGCGCAGCAGACCCGACGTCACCCCGAACTCCGAGGAGGCTGCAACGCCGACACCGATCGCGTTGACCAGTACGAATGGGTACGCCCTGCGCAGGCCGAACATCAGGGGATAGCTGACGCCCAGGATCGGGTACCACGGCACGAAATCGACCAAGTGGTCAGACATCGCCGCGGATATGGCGATCAGCAGCCCGGTTGCGAAGGCCGCCCGCAGGAGCCTCAACCGCGAGTTGGTGCCGTACATCATGCCGAACAGCCCGAACGCACATCCGGCGATCGCCGCGATCACCACCGGGACCGAAACCGGCCAGACCGAGGTACGCAGCAGGTAGTGAGCCGACAATGTCACCAGCAGCACCGGCTCGAGGCGCGAAAGCAGCCAGCGCGCCTGCTCGCTGCGCGACGCGTCAGGGGTGTAGCCGAGCCGAGTCAACAGTTGTCCGGTCATTTGCTTGTCCCGTCGTGGTGCCAGTTTCGGCACAGATTGGAGACTACTCCACGTGGCGGAGTTGACGCAATGGGTAGTTCTAGGGGCACCTCATGGCAGGGGTCATGTCGCCAATTCATATGGTCAGCATCATGTTGACGTGTGCTTGCAGGTGGTCGATTCCCGTGCCCTTGCTGGCACTGACCCACATCACGTCGCCCTCCTCCAGGAAGCAGGCGCGGGCCAGCTGTTGCTTGCGCCCCGCCAACTTCGACGGCTTGACCTTGTCGAGCTTGGTCGCCACGATCTGGTACGGAACCCCGTTGCCCTGCAACCACGCCAGCATCTGCAGGTCCAGCTTCGTGGGGCCGATCTCGCCGTCGACCAATACGAAGACCAGCACCAACGGCTCGCGGTCCAGCAGGTAGCCCTCGATCATGGCCTGCCAGGTGGACCTCTCGCGACCGGGCACCTTCGCGTAGCCGTAGCCCGGCAGGTCGACCACCGTCGCCCCGTTCGGCAGGACGAACAGGTTGATCAGCTGGGTTCGGCCCGGGGTGTTCGAAACCTTTGCCAGTTGCCGCCGGTTCGCCAGGGAGTTGATCAACGACGATTTGCCCACGTTCGAGCGACCGACGAACGCGACCTCACCAGGCGAGTCGGGCAGGTCGATCTGCCGTTTGGCGGACGTGACGAAGTCGAGCTGTAGGGGCACGGGCGTTGCGCTACTGCGAGACGCTCTCGCCCCAGGCTTGCAATGCCGGCGAGAGGAGGTCGGCCGAAGGTGAGAACCCCCACAGCAAGACGTTGCTGAGAGCGAACACGTAGTGCGCGGTGCCATCGGGATCGCTCCACGTGAGGCCTTCTTGTGTGCCGATCGTCAACGGAGTTGTCGGGATGTCGCCTGTCAAATACGGCAAGACCTCGTCCAACGACCCGGGAGTGAGGTCGCCGATGTCCGACTCGAACGTGAACACCCGGCCCATCTGCTGACCGGCCAGGTCCATTACGTCGACACCGGCTATGAAGCCTGACTGCGCCGCCAACAGCGGCGACAGGTCGAGCAGAGCCTGGAAGCTGGAGGCTGCCTCGAACGGCACATCGGCGAAGGTGTAGTCGCCCAACGGCACCAGATCGCTGGACGACACGATCTCTTTGTTGGTGCTGACGGGTGTCGTGTCGATGGGGAACGTCTCGACCGGGAGGGTCTCCGCCGGCAGCGTTTCGGCGGGAAGCGTGGCGATGGGCAGGGTCAGCGGAACGTCGGGCTCGGTGGTCGGCGGCGCGGCCACGAACACCGGGTCGATCTGGCAGCGGGCGATGTCGAGGTCCTCGGCCAGTTCGTTGCCGTCGGCCGCTTCGTCGTTGAGCCTCTCGATCCTGGCGTCGACGGCATCCTGGTCGCTGTCGCGTGCCGCCTTGGCGATCGCATCGAGGCTGTCGAGTTGATCCTCGAAGCTGGCTATCAAGTCGTTGACGTCGGCTGCGAAGTTCTGGTCGCCGGTCGGCACGGACAGCCTCTTCAACTCGTTCAGGCCGTCCTCGAACAGGGCGGAGGCGTCGGATGCGTTGCTACGCACTTCGTCGAGGGACGTGGCTGCGTCGAGATCGCCGACACCGCGATGGATGGTGCGACACACGGCGGCCAGTTGGTCGCTGAAGGCCTCGGTGCTGTTCGCGCCACCGTCGCTTCCGCATGAAGCCAGAGCGACCGCGACGGCAATCGAGGCCGAGACAACCATCCGCTTGTTCATGCCGCCACCTTCTTTGGTTGTTTGTCTGGCACTGGTTGTTTGTCCGGGCACATCGGGGGCTCGACTCCTCCGTGATGGTACCGGGACCACCCGGTTGCCAACGGCTCTGCTGCTCAGCTGTGCAACAGCCGATAGGCGGCGGCCTCGATCTCTTCTTCACTGAGCAGCATCAACCTCGCCGCGTCACCCAGCGGGATGAAGCTGTCCTTGCTGGTCACTCGGCCGATTCGGGTGCTGATGCCCGCCTCGACCAGGGCGGTGATCACCCCTTCGCTCCATCCACCGCTGGCCCGGGTCTCGTCGGCAACCAACACGGCGCGCGTGGCGTGGGTCTCGCGAATGAGATCTTCGGTCGGCAACGGCGCCAGCCAGCGCAGATCGACGACGCGAACCCCGACACCGCGCCCGGCCAATCGCCGTGCGACCCGCAGGCTCATCAACAATCCGTTCCCGCATGTGATGATCGTCAGGTCGAGGCCGTGCCCATACGTTCGCGCCGAACCGATCGGCACGTGCTGGTCGGCGTCGATCGGCGCCATCCACTCGCGGTCTCCCACCTCGTGCAGATCCTGGGTGTGGTAGCGGGCGATCGGTTCCAAGAACACCGAAACCGTGCCGTCGACCTGAGCTGCGGCGACGCACGTTGCGAGCATCGCCGCGGCGTCGTCGGGGCGTGATGGCGAGGCAACGACCAGGCCGGGGATGTCGCGGAGCACGGCCACCGCGTCGTCGTTGTGGAAGTGCCCGCCGAAGCCCTCCTGGTACCCGTAGCCGGCCACCCGCACGACCAGCCCGTTGCGGTACTGGCCGTTCGAGAAGAACGACAACGTCGCGGCCTCGCCCCGCAACTGATCTTCGGCGTTGTGCAAGTAGGCGAGATACTCGATCTCGGGAATGGGCACGAACCCGCTGATCGCGCTGCCGTTCGCCAAACCGAGGATCGAGGTCTCGTCGAGCAGCGTGTCGAACACGCGCCCGGCTCCGGCCTTGGCCATCAGCCCTTTGGTCACGCCGTAGACGCCGCCTTTGACCGCGACATCCTCCCCGAACACCAACACGTTCTGCTGCCGGTCGAGCACCGAGGCCAGGGTCGTGTTGACCGCTTGGGCAAAGGTCATCGAGGCGCCGCCCGACGTCGGTGACAGCTTCCTCGACAGGGCGGCCACGTCGTGGGGTCGACGCATCGCCAGCGGACGGACGACCTCTTCGGCGGTTGTGAGCTGTTCGGCGTCGGCCAAATCGGCGGCGACCTTGTACACCGCCTCGGCGATCTCGTCATGCCGTTGCAGCAACGCCGCGTTCGTCCACCCGGCCGACAACAGAGCCCGAGCCGTACCGAGGATCGGATCGCGGTCGGCGTCGGCTCGCAACTCGACGGCGCTTCGATAGGCGGCTTCGACATCAGTTCCGGCGTGCCCGCCGTAGCGAACGGTGCGCAGGTGTAAGAACGCGGGCTTGCGACGGCTGCGCACCCATTCGGCGAGATCCGAGGTGACCTCGCCGACGGATGCGGGGTCATCACCGTCTACCGCTTCGTAGCGCAGGTGCGGGCGTGATGCGAACGTCGATTGGATCCAGCCGCTGGGCGTGCGAACACTGATTCCCAGCCCGTTGTCCTCGCATACGAACAGCAACGGCAACGGGAGACGTTGATACGCGCAGTACGCGGCCGTGTTGAACGCGCCAGTGGCGACCGAATGATTCGCCGACGCGTCGCCGAAGCTGCAGACCGTGATCGCATCGGCCGGCCAAGGCGACGCCACCCGCAGCTTTGCGGCGCGATCGATGGCGAATGCCACGCCGACAGCGCGCGGCAGGTGGGAGGCGATGGTCGAGGTCTGCGGGATGATCGCCAGGTCGTGCCGGCCGAACACCTTGTGCCGCCCACCGGAGATCGGTTCGCTGGTGGCCGCGACGACGCCGGCCAGGATGTCGCTGATTCCGGGGAGGCCGGCGCGGCCGAGGTAGAAGCCGCCGCTGCGGTAGTGCAGCAGGGCCGGATCCGTCGGCCGTGTGGCCATCGCCACGATGGCGTTGCTCTCGTGGCCGGCCGAGCCGATCGTGTAGTAGCCCTTGCCCTGCGATCGCAGCCAGCGAGCTGCCAGATCGCAGTGCCGGCTGGCCATCTGCACGTCGAACAGATGAGCCAGATCCAGTGTCGTCGTCGGCGTGTCACCGCGCTGGAGCGCTTGCAGCGCGTTCACGAGCTGTTGCTCGAGCGCAGGACGCGCCCGATCTGGGCTCGGGTTCAAGGCCACGCGATGAGGATACAGACGGGACGTCTGCGGCCCGATGGACACTGGCCGTGGCGTCGTAGGCAATTTGACCCGTCTTGCGAGCGACGTGTGGTCCGCTGGCGGCGGAATGGGCCAAATAGCGCCCATTTCGCCGCCAGCGTTCGCCCGCTTTGGTGGTCGAGACCGGCGTCGATCCGGTGACCCCACGCTTTTCAGGCGTGTGCTCTGCCGACTGAGCTACTCGACCGTGCTTTTGCGATACCACTTCAAACCACTTGGTTTGAGCGGTCCCGACGGGACTCGAACCCGCGACCTCCGGCTTGACAGGCCGGCGTGAACTCCAGCTTCACCACGGGACCAGACTGTGAACAATCTGACCAGCACCCCCAACGGGATTCGAACCCGTGCCGCCACCTTGAAAGGGTGGTGTCCTAGGCCACTAGACGATGGGGGCTAGGGAACTTCTTCCGGTTGAGAGCGTCGCAACACTATCAGCAGGTCCGCGAAATCGCGCCAGCTGATTCAGGCCGGCGTACTCAGAAAAGGCGGGCGCGCTACGGTGCGCACCGTGCGTCTCTCAGCCGAGCCGTCGCTCGACGCGACCTCGTATCCCTTCACCCATCGGATCAGGGTTCGATTCGCCGAGACCGACGCCATGGGCATCGTGCATCACAGCCGCTACCTGCCGTACATGGAAGAGACCCGGGTCGCCTACCTTCGTCACCTCGGCCATCCCTATGCCGAGATGCGCACCGAGGGAATCGATTATGCGGTGTTGGAATGCTTCGTGCGGTACCGAAAGCCCTTGCGCTTCGACGAGGAGGTCGACGTGCATCTGCTTGTCGACTCGGCGACGCGGACGTCGTTCCAGATGGCGTACCTGTTGACGGTCGGCGGCGATGTCAGGGCCACGGCGGTCACGGTTCACGGTTGTGTCACCTCCGACGGCCGGCCGACCCGCCTGCCGGCCTGGCTGGCAGAGATCGCAGGCAACGCCGGTTCTTGACCAATCCTTGACGGAATTTCACCGACCGCCCGACGACAGTTGCGGTCGAATGGGTTTATCGTGCCCCCATGCGTCCCCGCCGGTTCGCCGCGGCATGATCGGCATCTGCACCGACTCCAATGCACAGCTCCCCGATGCGTTCGTCGGTCGCTACGACATCGAGATAGTGCCCGTCACGGTGACAGTCGGTGGCCACGACTACCTCGAAGGGGTGGATCTCGATGCCGATGACTTCTACGAGTTCCTCAACCTCGAGCCGCGACCGAGCGTCAGCACCAGTCAGCCCAGCCCCGGCCAGTTCGCCGCGGCCTACGACTCGTTGCTGCAACGAGGGTGCGACGAGATCTTGTCGATTCATGTCACTGCGACAGCGTCGGGCATGTTGAACGCTGCACGACTGGCGACGCGCTCGCTACCAGTGCCGGTGAGGTTGGTCGACTCGGGCACGGCTGGGTTCGGCGTGAGTTGCTGTGTGTGGGCTGCGGCCGAAGCGATATCGGCAGGTGCAAACCTCGACGAGGCGGTGCAGGTCGCCGAGTCGTTGGCGCCGCGCATCGGCTCGGTGTTCGTGCTGGGCGCGTTGAATCTTGTCAATGCGCATGCAACCGACGGACCAGCAGAGGTTGCGGTCATGTCGATGCACGCAAGGCAGGTCTCGGTGGTGTCGAACGTCGCGACGATGGCGGATGCTGTCGAGACGATGGCCACGACGGCGCTGGGGTGGGGGCCAGATCTCAAGGTCGCCGTCGGACGGGCCGACAAGGCGGTGGAGCCGCTCGCCACGATGCTCGCCGCCGCGATCACCCGAGCCGATAATGTGCGCGAGTTCGTGCGCTACCGCATCGGGCCAAGTGTCGGGGTCTACTCCGGCCCCGGCACGGTCGGCTGCTTCATGTTCCCGGCTCGGTAGCCGGTTCCGCGAGAGCTCGAACCGCCCAGTCGAGCAGCCAGCTCAAGAAGTTGTAGAGGTGATGCTCGCCGACCAACGGGTCGTCCTCGTCGATGTCGTCGGGATCGTGATCCTCGACCACGTCGAGCATGGTGCCCAACACCAGTCTCAGGCCGTTGATCGCCTGCACGAACGCGACCATTGCCTCTTCGTCAACGGGGCCCGGTTGCTGAAGCGCGGCGTTGACGGCTGTGATGCCCGACAAACGCGACGCGACGAGGTCCTCGCGCATCAGTCGCTGGTATTCGGCGTCGGCGTCGGCGTCGTCGGCCAGGTGATAGGCGGGTGGGAACATGCGGATCAGCCGCGGGTCGTCGGCTTCGCCCATCAACAACTGACTGAGTTCGGTCAACAGCCGGGCAACCAGTTGGCGTTCGTCGTCGCCGATGTTGAACAGGTACCCGTCTCGCACACGCTCGATGGGAGGGATGAAGGCACGCTTTCGAGCCATCAGTCGTCTTGCTGCATCGTGGCCCACAGGCCATGCTCGTGCAGTCGGAAGACGTCGATCTCGGCCTTCTCGCGTGCGCCGCTCGACACCACGGCGCGGCCCTTTTCGTGCACGTCGAGCATCAACGACGTCGCTTTCTCGAGGCTGTACCCGAACACCTTCTGGAACACGAACGTGACATAGCTCATGAGGTTGATCGGATCGTTCCAGACCAGCACGATCCACGGCCGATCCGGCACAGTTTCGTCGTCGATGGCGATCTCGCCGACTTCGACTGGACTGGGCGTTGGAGCCATGTTCCCATTCTGCCGCTTGGCTGGTGTCTTGCGACGCCCGTACGATGAAGCCATGGCTGTCGGTGCTCGCCCCCTCGTCCCTTCCCGGTTTGCGCCGGCGAGGCTCGGGCGCAACGGGATCGCCCATGGCACGCGCCGCACCCCGACCACCGTGCTCGGCGGGTATGTCGCGCTGACCAAACCCCGGATCATCGAATTGCTGCTCATCACCACCGTGCCGACCATGGTTCTGGCGGAGCGAGGTTGGCCGTCGTGGTCGTTGGTGGCCATCACCTTGGTCGGCGGCACGTTGGCGGCCGGCGGCGCGAATGCGATCAACATGGTCGTCGACCGAGACATCGACAAGTTGATGCCGCGCACGCAGGGTCGACCACTGGTCACGGGTCTCATCCAGCCGCGTAACGCATTGATCTTCGCACTAGCGCTCGAAGCCATCGCCTTCGCCGTGTTGTGGGCAGGGGCCAACCTGTTGTCGGCAGTCCTGGCACTCTCGGCAACGCTGTTCTACGTGTTCGTCTACACGCTATGGCTGAAGCGCACCAGTACACAGAACATCGTCATCGGTGGTGCGGCGGGCGCTGTCCCCGTCCTGGTCGGTTGGGCTGCGGTGCGCAACGACGTCTCATGGGCCCCGATCGTGCTGTTCGTGGTCATGTTCTTGTGGACCCCACCGCACTTCTGGGCACTGGCCATCAGGTACGCCGACGACTATCGGGCAGCCAATGTGCCGATGCTGCCCGCGGTTGCCACGGCCGAGGTCACCGCACGCAAGATGGTCGCCTACACCGTGGCGATGGTCGCGTTCACGCTCGTGCTGATACCGGTCGCCGACCTCGGTGCCATCTACATCGCCACCGCCGTCGTCGCAGGCGGCCTGTTCCTGTGGAGCACAGCCGACCTCGGCAAAAACCCCACGCCGCAACGGTCGATGCGGGTGTTCGGATTCAGCATCACCTACGTCACGTTGTTGTTCGCGGCAATGACGATCGACATCTTGGTGCGCTCGGGCGTATGAGGATTTCCGCCCGCGCGCCGGCCTATGGGTAATCTCGCAGGTGTAATCAATCGTCCGTAACCGATCGAGCACTGAATCGGGCGTGCGCTCTCGCGCCCGAAACGAAAAGAGTTCGCCGCCTATGACCACCATCGATACGCACGCAGCAGGCGCCTCGACAGACGCCACCGCGTCGCCGGGCGCCCGCATCGTGTCGCTAGCCGACTGGTTGACGACCACCGACCACAAGCGCATCGGTCGCCTGTTCATCGGGGTCTCGCTCGTCGGCTTGCTGGGCGTGGTTGTCGTTGCCACGTTGCTCGGCCTCGAGCGAGTCGACGCCGAGGCGGCGATGCTCGACGTCAACGTCATGGCGCAGTTGTTCGCCCTGTATCGCATCGGCCTGACCTTCGTGGTCCTGCTGCCGCTGGTGCTCGGCATTGCCATTGCGGTCGTGCCGCTGCAACTCGGCGCACGAGCGTTGGCCTTGCCGCGGCTCGCGGCTGCAGGCTTTTGGACGTGGCTCGTCGGCGTGGTGCTGGTCATCGTGGCAATTGCGTCGAACGGCGGCCCCAGTGGAGGAAACGCCCGCTTCGTCGGACTCTTTCTGGTCAGCCACATCGTGCTGCTGCTGGGCCTCACGGCCGCTGCTGGATCGTTGGCCACCACAGTCCTGACCACCCGGGCGCCTGGCATGAACATGCGCCGGGTACCGGTGTTTACATGGTCCGTCCTCATCGGGTCCCTGGGCCTGCTGCTGGTACTGCCGGCGGTGATTGGTGCGCTGATCTACACATACCTCGACTACCGCTACGGTCGGGTCGGCTTCGGCGGGAATCAGGCAATCAACGATTGGATCGGGTTCGGATTCAGCCAGCCGGCCACTTTCGTATATGCGGTCCCGGTGTTCGGATTTGCTGCCGAAGTGATCGCTGTCTCCAGTGGGCGCAAGTTGCCGATGCGCGGTGTGATCTTCACCGGTGCGGGCCTGGTCGGGATCAGTGCTGCGCTGGGTGGTCTGCTGCAGCAGCCTGCCGCCCTCTCGCGCGATGTCAGCAACCTGTCGCTCGGTCGATGGCTCAGCGACGTCTTGCCGTTCGCGATGTTCAACCTCTTGCCGGTCCTGGGCGGCTTCGTCGTCATCGCCCTGGGTGCGCTCGCGCTGCGCAGCGGGCGGCCGCGGATCATCTCTCCGTTGGTGTTCGGCCTGCTCGGTGCGTTGATGGTCTTCGTCGGCATGACCGCCAGCGCCATCTACTACGTCGGCGACGCCCAACTCGGCGGCACGGTGTTCGAGGAAGGCGTCTGGCTGTACGTCGCCTATGGCGCGGTGCTCAGTGCACTCGGCGCGATCACCTATTGGGGCCCCAAGCTGTGGGGTCGATCCATCCCCGACAAGCAGGTGCTTCCACTGGCTGTTCTCGGGTTCGTCGCCACGGTGCTGGCCTCGCTGCCGTACCTGGTCGCCGGGTTCGCCAAGCAGCCGGCCAATGCCAGCGAGTTCGACTACTCGGGTCCACAGAACCTCTGGAATGGTCTCACCACCGCGGGTCACGTCTTGATGTTCGTCACCGTGTTGGCCTTCGTCGGGCTAGCCGTACGGTCGTTCACCAAGGGCGACGACGCGGGTGACGATCCGTGGGATGGCCACACGCTGGAGTGGGCCACGTCGTCGCCTGCGCCATACGCCAACTTCGCCGACGTGCACACCGTTGCGTCGGCCGAACCCCTGCTCGACTTGAAGCCACGGAGGGACCGCTGATGCTCGCACTCCCATCCGCCGCAGCAGCTGCACCGCGACGACAGGTCTTTGTCGGCACCGCGCTCGGGTGTGTCGCCGCCGCATCACTGATCGGCGCCATGCTGGCGTTGTGGATGCGGTTCCGTACCGAGGCTCTCGACGTGGCCGACGGTCAGTGGGTCCCGAAGGGCATCACGGTGCCGCTGGTTCCGGCCAACACCATGCTGCTGGCCTTCGTCGTGATAGCGATCTTCGCCCAGTGGGGTGTGTATGCCGCGCGGCGCAATGCCCGAAGCCACACTGCTATGGCCCTGGGCCTGGTGGGAATCATCGGTGTGGCGATCGTCAACGCCCAGGCCTACATCTATGCCCGAATGGAGCTGCCGATCACGGGCGACGATGCGACCGCGTTCAACACCATGTTCTACGCGATCACGGGCACATACCTGTTGCTGTTGATCATCGGCATCGGGTTCAGCGCGATCACCGCGTTTCGCTACCTGGGTGGTCGCACGACCGATCGTGAGATCGTGTCAGCGCATGCTTTGTATTGGTACTTCCTCGGCGTGTTGTTCTTTGCGCTGTGGTTCGTGGTGTACGTGACGAAGTAGGCGAAGGGGCGCGAATGTTCACCACTGGATCCAAACTCTTCCTCGGGGCCACCGTCTCGTCGATCGTCGCAGCAATCGTGTTCGGCGTGTCGGCAGGTGGGTCCGACGGATGGCTCGGGGTCATCGGCTTGCTCACCGCGGCGATGGCATTCGCGTTCCTGTTCGGCGTCAACTACTACACCCGCGACGGCAACGTCTCGGCGATGTCCGAGACTGCGATCACGGACGCACCGGCCGCGCAGCCACCTCCCGAGCGCAGCATGTGGCCGGCGCTCACCGCATTGTCTGTCGGTGCAGTCGCCGTCGGCGCGATCTCCAAGCCGATCGTGTTCAAGGCTGGGGTGGTGCTGTTCCTCGCGGCGGCAGTCGAGTGGATGGTTCACGCCTGGAGCGAACGGGCCTCGGCCGACCCCGCCTACAACGCCGATCTGCGCAAGCGCATGCTGCATCCGCTGGAGTTCCCGGTGCTGGGCGCCGCTGGTCTCGCCGCGATCATCTACTCGTTCTCGCGCATCATGTTGTGGATCGACAAGAGCGGCGGCCCTGTGGTCTTCATCATCGCCGGTGGCCTGATCTTGTTCGGCGGTTTTCTGGTGGCGGCCAAACCGGGCCTCAAGAAGGGTGTTGTCTCGGGGCTGTGCGCGATTGCCGCGCTCGGTCTGGTCAGCACCGGCGCAGTGATGGCCATCGACGGTCAGCGTCCGGTCGAGGAGCGTCCGACCACCGAGTCCGACAACGGCGCGGTCTGCGATCTGGCAGAAGAGGGCGCGGGTCATCAGGCCGAGATCGACGAGCTTGGATCCCAGGCGGTGGCCTCGAAAGCCAGCGTTGGAATCACCGTGGTGCTGGAAGACGGCGAGCTCACCGCGCACGAGCTGGGGCTTGAAGGACCTCGCAACCCGGTCACCGTGTCGCGCGGCAATGTGGTTCAGGTGATCTTCAAGAATCGCGATGAAGAGAAGCGGCGGCTGACTGTCAACATGGGCGAGTTCGAAGAAGACGTCAACGGCACTCTGGTCAAACAGCGCCCGAGGGTCTGCACCACGTTGGTGCGGGAGAAAGACGGCAGTCAGTTCCTGACGTTCGTACTGCCGAAGCCCACGATTGCCAGCGCGGTGCCGTACACCTTCACCGTGCCCGGCGTCGAAGGCCTCGAGCCGATCGAGATCAGGGTCCCCTAAGAGATGAGCGGAGTCGACCAGCCAGTGAGTACCGTGCGATTCGTGAAACAGCGATCGGCCATCGGCGTGGCCATGATCGCTGCCGCCGCACTGCTTGGCGGCTGTGCCAGCAACGCGCCGCAAGACACGTGGAAGCCCGCCGGCGAGAACGCCCAAGACATCCAGAACCTGCAGTGGCCGGTCTTCCTGGTCGCCGGCATCGTTGGTGCCATCGTCTTCGGCGTCATCATCTTCGTTGTCATCCGATTCCGCGATCATGGCCAGGAGATGCCGAAGCAGACGCACGGCAAGCCGGCCCTCGAGATCGCATTGACCATCCTTCCGGCGTTGATCCTGATCGGTGTCGGCATTCCCACCGTCAGCACTGTGTTTTCGCTGGCCAAGACCGACGACACCCAGTGTGTCGTCAACGTCACCGGTCAACAGTGGTGGTGGGAGTACCAGTATCCGGTGCAGACTTGTGGCGGCGTCGACATCGCCGAGCCACTGGTCACCAGCGGCGAACTGGTTCTGCCGACGCAGGCCAACGTGCTGTTGCGCATCACCAGCAACGACGTCATCCACTCGTTCTGGATCCCCAAGCTCAACGGCAAGCGCGACGCCGTGCCGGGTCGAATCCACCCACTGCGCATGCAGGCTGATCAGCCCGGCATCTTTGCGGGGCAGTGCACCGAGTTCTGCGGACTCAGTCATGCTCGAATGCGCATGGATGCAGTGGCGCTGAACTCCGCCGACTTTGCGTCGTGGGTCGCCAACCAGTTGGAGCCCGCCGAGAAGCCAACCGACGCGCTCGCGGCGAAGGGTGAAGACACCTACCGGGCGCAGTGCTCGCGTTGCCATCAGGTCAACGGGCTGACGGAGGAGAACGCCGACGGCACGAACTCCGCCAAGCCGGTCATCGCGTTCCCCGACCTCTACGTGGTCGCGGGCAACGCGCCCAACCTGACGAACCTGATGACTCGCACCACATTCGCCGGTGCGACGTGGGATCTGCTGACGGACGAGTGCCGTGCGACCCTGCGCGACGCCAGCCCCGAAGAGTTCGGAGCCCTGTATCTGCAGGGTGTCACACCCGATTGCTTCAACGAGGCCGAACTGCGCGAGTGGATCCGTAACGCTCCGGCCAAGAAGCCGATGTACGCCAGCGAGGAAGAAAAGACCGAGAACGGCGGGAAGTACCGCGGCATGCCCAATCTCAATCTCACCGACGATCAGATCGACGAGATCATCGCCTACCTGCTCGAGCGGAAGTAAGGAAGATCCCAGATGGCCATCGTCGAGCGACCCTCCACAGTTCCCGCCATTGCCGGCGGCGCGGCCCCTACGTTTGTCGGCCCGGCCGACGCCTACGGCGCGTACCGCCGCCCGGTCACCACCACCGGATGGCGGTCGTGGCTGTTCACCGTCGATCACAAGAAGCTCGGCCTGATGTACGGCGTCTCGGCGATGATCTTCTTCCTCATCGGCGGTATCGAGGCGCTGCTCATCCGCACGCAGTTGGCTGCACCCGACAACACCGTGCTCAGCGCCGATCTCTACAACCAGATGTTCACCATGCACGCCACCACCATGGTGTTCCTGTTCGTGATGCCGATGGCGGCGGGGTGGGCCAACTACTTCGTGCCGCTGCAGATCGGGGCACGCGACGTGGCGTTCCCACGGCTCAATGCGTTCGGATTCTGGTGCTTCCTGTTCGGCGGCCTGTTCTTGAACACATCATGGTTCCTCGGCGGCGCCGCCGATGGCGGTTGGTTCATGTACCAGCCGAACGCCAGTTCACTGTTCTCCCCCAGCAACGGCGTCGACTATTGGTCGCTCGGTCTGCAGATCACCGGTATTGCCTCGCTGACCGGGGCCATCAACCTCATCGTCACCGTGCTCAACATGCGCGCGCCGGGCATGAGCCTGATGAAGATGCCGATCTTCACGTGGATGATCCTGGTCGTTCAGTTCCTCTTGGTGTTCGCTATCCCGGTCATCACCGTCGCGCTGTTCCTGCTGATGTTCCAGCGCAACTTCGGGGCCCAGTTCTTCAATGTCGATGCCGGCGCCGACCCGTTGTTGTGGCAACACCTGTTCTGGATCTTCGGGCACCCTGAGGTCTACATCTTGATCTTGCCCAGCTTCGGCATCGTCAGCGAAGTGCTGCCGGTGTTCAGTCGCAAGCCGCTGTTCGGGTACAAGTTCGTGGTGTTCTCGGGCGCCGCCATTGGTTTCGTCGGCTGGGGCGTGTGGGCGCACCACATGTTCACCAGCGGCCTCGGCCCAGTCAGCGTCGCCGTGTTCTCGGTCAGCACGATGCTGATCGCGATTCCGACGGGCGTGAAGATCGTCAACTGGACCCTGACCATGTGGGGCGGCAAGATCCACTTCACCACGGCCATGCTGTTTTCGATCGGCCTGATCGTCGAGTTCACCATCGGCGGGCTGTCGGGCGTCACCCACTCGGTATCGCCGTCCGACACGCAACAGACCGACACCTATTACATCGTCGCCCACTTCCACTACGTGTTGTTCGGCGGTGCCGTGTTCGGTATCTTCGCCGGGTTCTACTACTGGTGGCCGAAGATGTTCGGCAAGATGCTCAACGAGACCCTCGGCAAATGGAACTTCTGGCTGATGGTCGTCGGCATGAACCTGACCTTCGGCCCGATGCACATCCTCGGGTTGCAGGGTCAACCGCGCCGCATGGTCGTGTGGCCCGACAAGCTCACGGGCGAGGGCTTCTTCGACCTCGCCTTCTGGAATCTGGCCGCCACAGTCGGCTCGTACCTATTGGCCATCGGCATCTTCTTGTTCCTCGTCAACGTGTGGCGTACCACTCGCAAAGGCGCCACCGCGCCGCTCGATCCATGGGATGCGCGCAGTCTCGAGTGGCTCACCACCAACCCTCCGAAGGCGCACAACTTCGATGTGGTCCCGCACGTGCACGCCCTCGACGAGTACTTCCACATGAAGTACGAAGAGGTCGACACCGACACCGGTCCACGACTCGTGAAAGTTCGCACCGCGGAAGAGTTGCAGGCCGAGCAAGAGGCCAACGCCGACACGCACATCCATATGCCGTCGCCCTCGTACTGGCCGATCGTTCTGGCCATCGCGCTCCCGATCATGGCCTACGGCATCATCTACTCGACGCTGTTGACGGTCGCCGGTGGTGTGATCTTGCTGCTGGCGATGTTCGCCTGGGCACTGGAGCCGTCCGTCGCCGACGACAGCGATTACGACCCGCCTCCCAGCGGGGAAGCCGGCAAGGAGCTCGCCAGTGTCTGAGGCAACGCTGACCGAATTCGACACACCTGCTGTCGCCCCTCACGGTGCGGATGACCACGATGCTGGCGACCACGGTGGCCATCCCGTCTCGTCAACCGGGCTCAGCAACAACAAGCTGGCCATGTGGTTGTTCCTCGGCAGCGAGTGCCTGCTGTTCGGCGGACTGATCTCCACCTACATGCTGTATCGCGGCCGGCACACCGGTTCACCCGGGCCGGCACAGTTGTGGGACATCCCGCTTACGTCGGTGTCGAGCTTCATCTTGCTGATGAGCTCGCTCACGATGGTGCTGGCCGTCAGCGCGGCCCAACAGCGTGATGATCGCTTGACCAACCTGTGGCTCGCGGTCACGGCCCTGCTGGGCGCGACTTTCGTCGGTGCGCAGGTCTATGAGTTCACGACCTTCTACTACGAGGGTGTTGGCTTCACGACCAGTCTGTTCAGCTCCAGCTTCTACACGCTCACGGGTTTCCACGGCGTGCACGTGACGGTCGGCATCGTCATGCTGATGGCGCTGGTCGGTATCATCTCGCGCAGCAAGGTTCCCGGCGACAAAGCCGAGGTCGTCGAGCTGATCGGTTTGTACTGGCACTTCGTCGACATCATCTGGATCGTCATCTTCACCCTCGTCTACCTGATTCCGGCATGAGGTTCCCACGATGACCACGACTGAGCACGACGAACACATCGGCCACGAAGAGCACGGCGCGCACAAGCCGAACAGCTTCTACATCAAGGTCGCCGTGGCGCTCGCCATTGTCACGGCTGTCGAAGTGGGTCTCTACTACCTAGACCTCGGCAAGTTGTTCATGCCTACTCTGCTGATCTTGATGGTCGTCAAGTTCGTCACCGTCGTGTCGCTGTTCATGCATCTCAGGTTCGACCACAAGATGTTCAGCTGGTTGTTCTACTCCGGGTTGTTCCTGGCGTTGTTCGTGTACCTCGCCGCGCTGACGACCTTCCAATTCTTCGACGGCGGGTAGCGGATGCTCGGCGCGACCTTCGCCGATCCGTGGAGGTTCGAGGCGAACCCCGAGGTCTATCTGCTCGTCGTCTTCCTGATCGCGGCATACGTGTACGCCTTGCGCGTCATCGGCCCGCGCGCCGTTGGCGATGGTCAGGCGGTGTTCACCCGCAGCAATGTGTGGTGCTTCGCGGGCGCGATGGTGCTGCTGGTCGCCGCCAGCACCTGGCCCATCCACCAGATCGCCGAGGACTACCTCTACTCGGCGCACATGTTGCAGCACATGATGCTCAGTTACTTCATGCCTCCACTGGTGCTTCTGGCCACGCCCACCTGGCTGATGCGACTGCTGGTCGGCACCGGCCGCACTTGGCGAGTCGTCACTTTCATGACGAAACCGGTGGTTGCCGCGGTGGTGTTCAACGTTGCCGTGATGGTCACCCACATCCCGCCGGTGGTCAACGCCTCGGTGCAGAGCCCGCCGCTGCACTACGCACTTCATCTGCTGCTGGTGCTGACCGCCGTGCTGATGTGGATGCCCGTCGTCGGGCCGTTCCGCGAACTGCGGATCAGCGACGCGGCCAAGCCGATCTACCTGTTCCTGCAGAGCGTTGTTCCCACCGTGCCCGCCGGCTGGCTGACGTTCGCCGAGGGTGTCGTGTACAAGCACTACAAGCAGCCCGTTCGAGTATGGGGAATCAGTCCGACCGACGACCAGCAGATCGCCGGGGCGATCATGAAGATCGGCGGGTCATTCTTCCTTTGGGCGTTGGTGGTGTTCTACTTCTTCAAGCGCTTCGCGCCGACGTGGAAGGAAGACAACACCTACCGGCGGAAGCCGCTGACGTTCGACCAGGTGCAGTCCGAGTTCGACAGCACCCCGGCGCCACAGGAACAGGTTCGCTAGCCCCTTCTGTCGGTTGGTGTGGGACTGGCGTTTGATGACTGGCGCACCGTAACGGGGCCGGAGTCATCAGACGCTGCAGGAGGGGTGCCACACGGCTCCGCGACGTTCGGTCTTTCGGTCGGCAGCCTGACCAACCTGGCCCTCGACGCCGCGAATCAAGCTGCGCGCTAGTCCCAGCGAAACAGGCGTGCCGCCAGCAACGGCGTCACGACCGCCCAGATGGCCAACACGATCCACGACTGCGTCGGTTGCGTGCCGGCCGTGCTCAGCGAGTCGCGCAGCACGTCGGCCAAGGCCCCCGATGGCAGGGCGTGTGCGACCGCGCGAATCGGGCCGGGCAACTCGGCGAACGGGATCACCATGCCGCCCAGAAGTAACAGCACCAGATAAAGGCCGTTCTGTGCGGCCAGATTGATCTCGCCAGGCAGCCGTCCGGCAAGGGTCAGTCCGATGCCGGCGAAGGCGATCGTGCCGGCGACGACGCAAGCCACCGCCAGCAGCCAATTCGGCGAATCAGGATCCCATCCGAGTGCGAAGGCCACTGGAATCAGCACTGCGAACTGCACGATCTCGACAGCGATCACTGACCCGATCTTGGCGGCGATCAGCCGCGGTCTCCCCAACGGTGTCGTGCCCAATCGCTTCAACACGTGGTAGCTGCGTTCGAACCCGGTGCCGATGCCCAGGCTGACCATCGCCGTGCTCATCGTTGCCAGCGCGAGGATGCCGGGCGCGAGGAAGTCGATCGGCTCGGCAGTGTCGGTTGGCAGCACGTCGACGAGGCTGAAGAAGACCAGCAGTAGCACCGGGATGCCGAGTGTCAGCAACAGTTGCTCGCCGTTGCCGGCCACGCGTCGCAGCTCGGCGCGCAGTTGAACCAGCACCAGCCTCATGCCTGGTCGCCTCGGGTCAGTCGGCGAAACACGTCTTCGAGCCGTTGCCCGCCGCCGCGCAGCTCGTGCAATGGGTGGCCGGCGCCAGCCAGCCAGTCTCCCAACTGGGCCATCAGCCGCGGCTGCGGTGGAGCGTCGATCACGTACTCGTCGACGCCCACCTCGCTGGCGACGATGCCTGTCGCGGCCGCCAGCGCCCGCAGATCGAGCCCGGGGTCGCTGCGGAAGCGGATCTCGTCGTGGCCCTTGCGCAGCTCGGCCAACGTGCCGTCGGCAACCAGCGTGCCGTGATCGATGATCACCATGCGGTCGGCCAGCCGCTCGGCCTCATCGAGCTCGTGCGTCGCCAGCACTACCGCGCATCCGTTCGACGCCAGGCCGCGGATGATGCCGCGGATCGCGTCGCGACCATTGATGTCGACGCCCGACGTGGGCTCATCGAGGAATGCGACCTCGGGCTGGGCCGCCAGGGCCAGCGCCAACGAGAGTCGTTGCCGCTCACCGCCCGACAGTCTGCGCCACGTTGCCTTGCTCCTGCTGGTCAGGCCGACGGCCTCGACCAAAGCGACCGGGTCGGCGCCCTTGCCGTAGAGCGCGGCGTAGTGGCGCACCGTTTCGAGCACCGCCGAGCCCGGGTACACGCCCCCCTCTTGCAGCATCACTCCCATGCTCTCGCTGAGCCGGCGTTGATGGGCCGCCGGATCGAGACCGAGGATCCGGACGGTGCCTTTCGTGGGGCGGCGGTAGCCCTCGCACACTTCGATCGTCGAGGTCTTGCCGGCCCCATTCGGACCGAGCACCGTGGTGACCTGGCCGGCTTCGGCAGTGAACGAGATGGCATCGACGGCCAGCAGTTCGCCGTGGCGCACCGTCAGACGATCGACCTCCACGGCAGTCACAGCGTGCGACCCTAGGCGAAGGCTCGATTGAGTTCGCGATCAAGTCGTCGGCAGATCGGGCCGATCACAGGAGTATGGCGCGGTTCTCCGTGGTGGTGTCTGCTCTCGACGAGCAGGCCGATCTTGGGCGCAACCTGCGCGCGATCGGGCGCGCCGCGCAAGCGATTCGCACCGCGGCCGAGGTGGTGGTGGTCGTCGTCGGCAACTGGCGCGGAGATGTCGGTGAGAATGCCAGGATCGCTGAGGCGGCAGGCGCGACCGTGGTGACCGTCAATCGGGCGAACATCTCGTTCGCCCGCAACGCTGGTGCCCGGGTCGCGACGGGTCAGATCCTGGTGTCGATCGACGCCGATCGGCTGATGTCGCCCGTCGCGTTCGCCGAGATCGAACGACTGCTGGCCACGGGTTGCTACGTGGGTGGCGGGGCGATTCAACACGCCGAGCGGCACACACTCGCTATCGACGTCGCTCTGGTCGTGTCGAAGCTGACCTCCTACCTGAACGGGCTCGGCGGTGGGATGTACTGGTGCCGTCGTGACGATTTCGACGCCATCGGGGGGTTCGACGAGCGCGTGACCGTCGTCGACGATCTCGACTTTGCACGCCGCCTTCGCGACCACGGTCTGCGCACCGGGCGCAAGTTCATCAATCTTCGCCAGGCCCCGGTGACCACGTCGTGCCGCCGGGTTTCGCCCGCGCAATTCTCCTACGTCCTCACACGCTGAGCACCGGTAACCTCTCCGATCTGTGATCGATGTCCGTTTGTTGCGTACCGAGCCCGACGCGGTGCGCATCGCGCTCGCCCGACGTGGTCAGCGCGATGTACTCGACCAGTTGGATCGGGCGGTTGCATTCGACGCACTGTCTCGCGACATCATCGCCAAACGCGATGCCATTCGCGCCGAGGTCAACGATCTGTCCAAAGCTGTCGGTCAGTTGCGGCGCGACGGCGACACGCGCGGCGCCGAAGAACTGCAACTGCGCAGCCGGGCACTCGGTGACCACGAGCGTGTTCTCGCCAACGAGTTCGAGATCGTGCAAGGCGACCTGCGCGATCTGCTTCTGCGCATTCCCAATCTGCCGCATCCCGACGCACCAGATGGAGCGGGCGAGGCCGACAACCCACTGGTGAAGGGGCCGGTGGGGCTCGATGCCGAGTTTCCGGAGCATCGTCGAGTTCCGCATTGGGAAACCGGCGCATCGTTGGGCATCCTCGACAACGAGCGCGCCACAAAGATCAGCGGCGCAATGTTCACCATGCAACGCGGCAATGGCGCGGCCCTCTCGCGGGCACTGTGCCAGTACGCACTCGACCGCAATGTCGACGCATTCGAAGAGATCCGCCCGCCCACGCTCGTTA
>JANOCR010000139.1:0-8533 GCA_031412355.1 Ilumatobacteraceae bacterium
CTGACCAACGGCGAGATGTTGCACGTGCATGCTCACGATGTGGTGATCGCCACGGGCGCGGCCGAACTGCACCCGGTGTGCGACGGCAACATGCTGCGCGGCATCTACACCTCTGCGGCGGCCGACCAACTGGTCGCCGCCGGAGTCGACCTCGGAGTGGTTGTGCGAGTCGAGCTCGACCAGTTGGTGCGGGTCGAAGGCGACGCAGGCCGAGTCACAGCTGTGTTCACGGCAGACGGTTCAACAACACCATGCGATTCGCTGGTCGTCACGTCTCGCACGGCCGCGCCGCGTGACTTGCTGGCTCGCATGGTCGACGATCCGCACGTTCGCACCGTGGGTCCGGCTGCCGCAACGTTCGAACTGCCGCCGTGCCCGACCGAGGGCATCGTGTGCCCGTGTTCGAAGGTCTCGGTCGAGGATCTGCAGACGGTGTGGGACAAAGGGTTTCAACACATCGAACTCGTCAAGCGCGCTGCGCTGTGCGGCACGGGTACGTGCCAGGGCGGTGTTTGCATGCCGCACCTCCGTGCGTTCGTGAGCGCGAAGTCGGGACGGCCTTCCGAGCCGTTCACCGGCCGCCCGGCATCGCGGCAACTGACGATCGGCGAGGCGGCGGCCGACATGCACCTGGATCCGTTCAGGCGAACCGCGCTGCATGACGAACACCTCGCCCTCGGCGCACGGATGGACCGCTTCGGCGGGTGGTGGCGCCCGTGGAACTACGGCGACTTCCTGGATGAGTACTGGGCGGTGCGCGAGGGGGTGTCGTTGGGCGATGTGTCCACGCTCGGCAAGATGATCGTGACGGGCCCCGACGTGGTCGAGGCACTGGAGCGCATCTACCCGACGACGATCCGCGACATCCGCCCCGGTCGCAGCCGTTACGTGTTGTTGCTCAACGAGCGCGGCCACCTGATCGACGACGGCATGGTCTGCCGCGAGTCCGGCGACGAGGGCACCGGCGACCGCTTCGTGCTGACGTTCACGTCCGGCGGTGCATCGTTCGCCGAGGCTTGGATCCGCGACTGGGTCGAGACGTGGGATCTCGACGTGCACATCCTCGATCGAACACTGGCGTTGGGTGCGATCAACGTCACCGGCCCGCTGGCCGGCGAGCTGCTGCAACGTGTCGGCCTGCTCGACCCGCCGCGATTCCTGCAACATGTCCACACCGATGTGGCCGGAATCCCATGTCATGTGCTGCGCCTGTCGTTCACGGGCGAGGCGAGCTTCGAGTTGCACCATCCACGCACCCACTCGGTGGAGTTGTGGCGGACACTGATGGCCGTCGGACGCGATCTCGGCGTGCGCCCACACGGGCTGCAGGCTCTGTTCGCGCTGCGTCTCGAGAAGGGTCACGTGATCGTCGGTATGGACACCGAGATGGACTCCACGCCGCGACGTCTGAACATGGATTGGGCGGTGAAGCTCGACAAGCCCGACTTCATCGGTCGCACGGCGCTGCTGCGTACAGCCGACCTCGACGATCACCGCCACCTGTTCGGGTTGACGATGGCGGGCCCCGCGC
Source organism: Ilumatobacteraceae bacterium (assembly GCA_031412355.1). Taxonomy (GTDB): domain Bacteria; phylum Actinomycetota; class Acidimicrobiia; order Acidimicrobiales; family Ilumatobacteraceae; genus JAENVT01. Next base: position 1,532 of record JANOCR010000139.1, read on the forward strand.
CCGTCGAGGGAGCCCCTATTTGGGTCGGTGACAAGATCGTCGGTCACGTCACGTCGAGCTTCCACTCCCCCGGCCTCGATACCACCGTCATGCTCGGCTGGCAGAAGCACACGCCGTTCGCGGACACCGTGGTCATCGATGGCCGCCAGGCACACGTCACCACCACGCCGTTCTACGACCACGATGGTTCCCGTGCGCGCGCCTGAGCCGCTTCACGGGCTGCGCGTCGTGGCCAATTCGGCCGCGCTCGATGGCGTGGTCCTGCCGCAGGCTGCCACCATGCTGCGCATCGCACCCGACGACGCGATCGTCGTCGGTGCAGCCACGTTGGCCCTGGACGACGCGTTCGCGATCGTCGAACCCGAGTACGCGTTCGTTCAATGGAGGTTGACACCCGGCGAGTTCGGTGGCGTCGCGCACCACATCGAGTGGCCCCTACCGGAGGCCGGCCAACTGGGACAGGGGCTGATCGCCGGTGTGCCGGCCAAGATCATGATCGCATCGGATCATGTGTTGCTGGTGGTGTCGGCCGGCCTGGCCCACGAACTGCTCGAGCGTCTCTGGTGAACGAGTTTGTCGAGACCCTGCTGGAGCTGACCTGGCACGAGCCGAAGGCCAGCTACGACGTCATCATCATCGGTGGAGGCGGTCACGGTCTGGCCACGGCGTATTACCTGGCGACGCGACACGGCATCACGAACGTCGCCGTGATCGAAGCCGACTACATCGGCTCGGGCAACTCGGGGCGCAACACCACCATCATCCGGGCCAACTACGGAATACCCGAGTCGATCCGTTTCTACAACCACAGCGTGGAGTTGTACCGCGATCTGGAGGGCGAGACCGGTTGCTGGATCATGCACGCCACCAAGGGCCTGATCTGGATGGCTCACACCGAATCGGGCATGCGCGCCGAACGCAGCCGCGCCCAACTCAACAACGCCTGCGGCGTCGAGACCGTGTTGGTCGACCCGGTCGAGATCAAGCGGCTGTGCCCGCAGATCGACCTCACCGGCGGGGGTCGCTACCCGGTACTCGGTGCCTCATACCACGTTCCCGGTTCGACGGCGCGCCACGACCGGGTCGTGTGGGCCTACGCGCAGGGCGCCATGCAACGGGGCGTCCACGTGCTGCAGGGAACGCGCGTCACGGGTCTGCTGCGCGACGGCAACCAAATCGTCGGGGTGAAGACTTCGCGCGGCGACATAGCGGCCGGCACGGTGATGAGCGCAGTCGGTGGCGACGTATCGACGATCGCCGCGCACGCCGGGCTGCGCCTTCCTGTTCGCACCCATCCGCTGCAGGCCTTCGTCACCAACGGCTACGCCCAGGGGCTGGGACCGATCGTGTCGTCGACCGACCTGCTCTGCTACGTCTCCCAGACAGCCCGAGGTCAGATGCTGATCGGGCACGAGTTCGAACGCGAGTCGAGCTACTCGCGGCAGTCGTCGTTCCAGTTCCTGCAGTCGTGCTCACTGAAGATGGCCTACCTTCTGCCGTTCGTTCGCAACCTCAAGATCCTGCGCCAGTGGACGGGCCGCTGCGACATATCGGCCGACTTCTCGCCCATAATGGGATTCACCGGCGTCGACGGCTTCGTCATCACGACCGGCTGGGGGACCTGGGGTTTCAAGGGCATACCCGCCGGCGGCGAGCAGATGGCCGAGCTGATCGCCACCGGTCGCACTCCGCAGCTCATCGCACCGTTCGCCCTCTCCAGGTTCGCCGCCGATCATCCGATGGCCGACCAAGGTTCGACAGGGACGCGCTGATGCTGACGATCGTTTGTCCGCACTGTGGGCCGAGGCCGGTCGAAGAGTTCCGCTTCGGTGGCGAGTTGCCCGAGCCACCGGCCGACCTCGCCGCCGAGTTCGACCGTGACCTCGATCGGGTGTGGATGTTCACCAACGCCGACGGCGTGCAGACCGAGCGCTGGTTCCACGAGGCCGGTTGCCATCGCTGGCACACAGCGCGCCGCGACACGACGCTCGACCGTCTCGTTGACTGAGCCGACTTCTATTCGGTTTTGGCCTGCAGGCGTCGAAGCTTCTCGATCGGGATGTGACACCGCATCGCGTGGCCAGGAGCGACCTCGAGCAACGGCGGCTCGGTCACTTCGCAGACACCGGCGATGACTCGCGGGCACCGAGGGTGGAACACGCAGCCGGTAGGCGGGTTGGCCGGTGAAGGAATTTCGCCCTCGAGACGGATACGCGACGTCGGCTCGCCGTCGACGCTGGGGATGGCCGACAGCAGCGCTTCGGTGTACGGGTGGTTTGGTCCGTTGAACACGTCGTCGGTGGGACCGACCTCCTGGATGCGACCGAGGTACATCACGGCGATGCGATCGGCCAGGTAGCGCACCACGCCCATGTCGTGGGTGATGAAGACGTAACTGGTCTTCTCCTCGGCTTGCAGGTCGGCCAGTAGGTTGAGGATGGCGGCCTGTACCGACACGTCGAGTGCGCTGGTCGGTTCATCGCACACCACGATGCGTGGATCGCCAGCGAAGGCGCGGGCGATCGCGACGCGCTGCTTCAACCCTCCCGAGAGTTGGCGCGGCTTGAGGTCGAGGTGACGAGGCGTCAGTCGCAAGTGAGCGGCGAGGGCTTCGACACGCTTGTTGGCCTCGTCGCCTTTGATGCCGGTGAGCTTCTCGACGCTGCGCATCAGGATGCGGCGAACGGACCAACTGCGGTTCAGCGCCGAGTCGGGGTTTTGGAACACCATCTGCATGGCGCGCTTGTCGTCGGTGCTGCGCGATGAGGTGTTGGGCGCGACCGCGTTGCCATCGAGCGACACCGTGCCGCCGTCGTCGGCCGACTCGATACCGAGGATCGTCTTGGCGAGGGTCGACTTGCCAGAGCCCGACTCGCCGACGATGCCCAGCGTCTCGCCCTCAGCAAGTTGGAGATCGACATCGACTAGCGCCGGCACGTTGACGCTGCGCTGCCGGAACGTCTTGGAGAGGTGGGTCAGCTCGAGCACTTCGGGGTTGGCGTCCGACGGTGCGAGAATGCCAATCGGTATGTCGGGCAGCGCCTCGATCAGCTCGGGGATGCGGTCGGGGTGGTGGCAACGAGTGAAGTGCAGGCCGTCGGTGCCGACTGGGACGACCGGGGGAACCTCGTTGCGGCACGTGTCGTCGGCGAGCGGGCAGCGGTCAACGAACACGCATGTCGGCAAGTCGCTGCCGATCAGCGGCAGGATGCCCGGGATGGTGGCGAGGGCCCGTTCGGTCTTGCGCACGCCGTGGCGGGGCAGCGAGCGCAGCAAGCCCACCGTGTACGGGTGTTGCGGGTCGACGAACACCTGATGACTCGGGCCTTCTTCGACGATACGCCCGGCGTACATCACACCGACCCGGTCGCACAGTGAGCGGATGATGCCGAGGTTGTGGGCGATCAGCAGCACCGCCGCGTTGCACTCCTTGCGCAACACGCGTACCAGATCGAGCACTTCGGCCTCCACCGTGGCATCGAGGCCCGTGGTCGGCTCGTCGAGCACCAGCAGCTTGGGATCGCAGGCCAGGGCCATAGCGATGACCACCCGCTGCTGCATTCCACCGGACAGCTGGAACGGATAGCGATCCATCACACGCACCGGATCTGCGATCCGCACGCGTCGCAACGCCTCGAGTGCCGACGTCTGTGCATCGCTCTTGGACTGGCCGAGCAACGTAAAGCTCTCGACGAGTTGGCGGCCGATCTTGACCGACGGGTTCATCGCCTGCGCCGGGTCCTGGTACACCATGGATGCCTCGGTGGCCCGGAAGCGCTGCAACTGCGACGTAGTCATGCTGGTGACGTCGTCACCGGCTACTAGCACACGGCCGCTGACGATCTTGCCGTTGCGCGGCAGGTAGCGCAGCGCAGCGTAGGCGGTGGTCGATTTTCCGCAGCCGCTCTCGCCGACCAGGCCGTACGCCTCGCCCGGGGCGATGCTGAACGACACGCCGCGCAGCACGACGCGATCGACGCCGCGCACTGTGTAGACAACCTCCAGGTCTTCCAGCGCGAGTGCGGCCGTGGTGCTGGGTGCGGATGCGGATGCGATGCTCATGATGCCTCCAGCACTGACTGCACGGAGTCGGCGATGAGATTGACTGCAATCACGAGACTGGCGATCGCTGCAGCCGGGAAGAACGTGGTCCACCAGATCCCGGCGCTGATGACGCGAAAGGCCTCGCTGACCTGCGCGCCCCAATCCGGCGACGGTGGCTGGGGACCTGCACCCAGGAACGAAAGCGTGGCAACGGTGAACACGGCATAGCCGATGCGGACGGTGAGCTCGACGATGATCGGACCGCTGACATTCGGGAGGATCTCTTTGAACATCACGAATGCGGACGATTCGCCACGCAGCTTCGCCGATGTGACGTAGTCGAGATCTCGTTCGGCCAGCACCGCCGCTCGCACCGTCCGGGCGACGACCGGGGTGAACAGCGCCGCTACCACCCCGATGACGACCCCCGATGAGCTCCCGAGTGTCGTGACAGCGAGCAGCGCGACGAGCAGCACCGGCAGAGCCAGGAACGCCTCGACGATTCTGCTCAGCACGTTGTCGAGCCAGCCGCCGAAGTAGCCCATGACCATGCCGACGATCACACCGAGGAACACGCCGAGCAACGCCCCCATCGGTGCAACCTTGATGACATCCCGGGAGCCGGCCATCACACGCGACAACACATCGCGACCCTGCTCGTCAGTGCCGAAGGGGAAACTGGCACGCGGCGAGAGATGTGGTATCGATCGATAGTCGAGCGGGCTGTGCGGTGTGATGCGATCGCCGAAGATGGCACACACCGTCCAGACCAGCACGATGAACACGCCGATGATGAACGCCGGCCGGCGCAAGATCAACCGCCAGTTCTCGCGACGGGCCTGCGTGCGCTCGCTGACCTGGACGACACCACTCAATTCGATCTCCGCCTGCGTGGTCGGGGGGATGGTCGTAGTGGTGAGCGTAGTGTGCGACACCAGCATGTCGGCGCCCGGTGTGGACACGATCTCCTCAGGCTTCGGGACGAATTTCTCGGAGTCGCTCATCGTGATCTCTCCAGTCGTACTCGCGGGTTGAGGAACGCGATGAGTACATCCGCGAGCAACGTCGAGACCATGTAGACGATGCCGACGAGGAGCACGGCCCCTTGCAGCACAGGGACATCTTTGCTGACAACCGCGCTGAGCATGGTGGAGCCGAGACCGGCGTAGTTGAACACCTTTTCGACCCCGATGATGCCGCCGAACAAGTACCCGACCTGCACGCTGATGACCGTGATCGTCGGTGCCAGCGCGTTGCGCAGGATGTGCCTGCGCATGACCTGTCCACCGGACAAGCCCTTCATCGATGCGGTTCGGGCGTAGTCGGATTGCAGACCCTGGATGACGCCTGCCCTCGACATTCGGGCGATGTACCCGAAGTAGGCAATCACCATTGCCAGCGCCGGGGTGATGAGGTACGGGAGTTGACCGAACACGGAGGTGCCGGCCGGCGGGTTGGCAAACACGTGGCCAAGCTTCCAGTGCACGCAGAAGATCGACATCAGGACGGCCGCCGTGACGAACTCCGGGATCGACGACGTGGCCAAGCCGGTGTTGACGACGACCCGGTCGGCCACCTTGTCCTGTCGCCGAGCAGCGAAGATCCCGGCTGCGATGGAGATCGGGATCGTGATGACAAACGCCAGCAAGGCCAGTTTCCCGGAGCGGAACAGCGCCGGGAAGATGATCTTCGACACCGCGGCTTGAGTCTGATACGAATCCCCGAAGTCCAGTGTGAACAACCGGCGTATCGACGTGAAGTACTGGTTGATCAGCGGGCGATCAGTACCGATCTGGTGGTTGAACCTCGCAACGTCCTCCTTCAGCGCGAATGGGCCGAGGACCCGGCGACCGACGTCGCCGGGAATGACGTTGACGATGAGGAACACGATCGTGGCCAGGAGCCACAGCGTGACTACTGCCGACGCCAAGCGTCGCAGCAGATACCGACCCATGGAGCCTCCTTCGTGGATTCGATTGACCGGGACTTAGGAGGTGAAACCCGCCTTGCCGCAGTAGAAGTGACCGAGGCCCGTGGCCACGATGCCCGTCACGTTTTTCGTGTGGGCGATGAGCGTGTTGTAGAAGTACGGAATCGCGTACGGCACATCCTCGGTGGCGATCTTCTGGATCTCCTTGATCGCCGCCTTCTGACCATCGAGGTCGAGTGAGGATTGGTACTGCTTCACCGCGGTGCGGAAGGGCTCGGAGATGTAGTGCGCCGAGTTCCACTCGCCGGTGGCGTAGGCCTTCACCAGATAGACGTCGGGCACGCCACGAGGACCGTAGTCGACGATGCCGAAGTCCATGCCTCCGTCACAGCCCGCGGGCTCGACGGTCGAGTCATAGACCTTGCACCACTCCTCGCCGTCGACGACAGCCTCCTGCAGGAGGGTGACTTCCATCCCGATGTCTTTGAGCTGGCTCTGCACCAGCTGGGCGAGCTGCGGGATCTCCTGCAGCTTCGGGAAGGCCATCGTCGCCTTGAGACCGGCCTTGCCTGCGTCGGCGAGGAGTTGCTTGGCCTTCTCCACATCGCGCTCGCGCTGAGGCTGGGTGGCGTCGAAGAACGGGTAGATCGGCGAGATCGGGTGGTCGTTGCCAATGTCGCCTCGACCCTTCAACACGGTATCGATCAACGCCTGGCGGTCGAGGCCGAGTGCCACTGCCTGGCGGACCCTCACGTCGGTGAAGTCGCCCTCGCGACAGTTCATCCAGATCTGACGGTGGGCGGAACCTCGGATGGTCTCGACGACGATGCTGTCGTCGGCGAGCAGCGCGTCGCCACCGACCACGGAGAACTGCACGATCGCATCGGCCGCGCCGCCCTGCAGACCCGAGATCTGCGTGGCGATGTCGTCGCTGAAGATGAACTCCAGCTTGTCGAGGAACGGCTTGCCACCCCACCAGTCGGCGTTGGCCTCGAACGTGGCGCCGGTGGCTGGGTCGTAGGTGGTCA
>JANOCR010000140.1:0-2419 GCA_031412355.1 Ilumatobacteraceae bacterium
TCGAGTATCTCACCCGTCTTGTCGTCGAGTCGTTGAAGATCGACACGGCGTTCGTCGCCGGACTGGGCATGGAATCACGAGCAACCGCGATCGTGCGGTCGGTCGTGGGCCTCGGGCGCGAGTTGGGCCTTGAGATCGTCGCCGAGGGTGTCGAGAACGAGTCGCAACGGGCGCAGCTCGTCGACCTGAACTGCCGGTTCGGCCAGGGCTGGCTGTTCAGCCATGCGCTGCGATACGACGATCTGGTGGCGACGTACGGGCCGCCGGGCAAGATCCGATCGATACCAACTCCCGTCGAGCGTTGGTCCGGCGCTGGCGAGTCGGTGCGGCTCAGCGCGCTGCGAGCGTGTCGGATCCTCGACACCGATCCCGAGCCGGGATTCGATGCAATCGTCCGTCTTGCGTCACAGCTTCTGTCCGCGCCCGTTGCGCTGATCTCGCTGACCGACGCCGACAGACTGTGGTTCAAGGCGCGAATTGGGACCGACCTCACCGAGCTCCCGCGCGCTGCGACGATCGCTTCGTTCTCTTCGATCGCCGGAGCAGACCCGGACGCGCCGTTGATCATTGGTGAAACGAATCGGGACGAGCGCTTCGCGCTGAATCCGTTGGTGATCGGAGTGCCGCACGCCCGTTCATACGCGGAGATGCCCATCCGCAGCCGCGAGGGTTTGTCGTTGGGCACGCTCAGCGTGGTCGACGCAAGTCCACGCACCTTCATGCCTCGCGAGTTGGAACAACTTGCGCTGCTGGCGGATCAGGTTTCCGAGCTTCTCGATCTTCGTCGGCGGACCGTCGAACTCGACGACTTGTACATCGGGGCGCGTCACAAGGGTCGATCAGGCAGCGCCTTCAACGACGATGTTCGAGCCGGCGTTGCCGCCGCGCCAGGGAACGACGCCATGGCCCAGCTGACCCGCGTAGCCGGCCGCCGCGTCGCTACACCGCGCGACGGTGCCAACCTCTTGCGGTTCGATGGGCTGTTGCTCGATCTCACCGACCGCACGGCCAGTGTCGACGGCGTACCACTCGACACGCCCGCCAAGGAATTCGATCTACTCGCCTTCCTTGCGGCCAGACCGGGTCAGGTGTTCACCCGCACAGAGCTGTTGCACCACGTCTGGAGCTCGAACCCCGAGTGGCAGAAACCGGCCACGGTGACCGAACACATCCACAGGCTGCGCAGCAAGATCGACGCAAACCCAATCCGACCAAGGTATCTGCGTACCGTGCGCGGCCGGGGTTACAGCTTCCAACCAGCGGACCAGCCAACCGCCGCGCCGGACGTAACCGACGCACGGTGGGGAACATGGATGCAAGTCGATTACCGCGTGGTCGACGCCGACGAAGGCATGGTCGCGCTGCTCGGGGCGCGCTCTGCCGCCGAGCTGATCGGACACGACGTGACCGAGTTCGTCGCGCCTGCCTCACAGCCCGCAGTTCGCGCCGGTCGTGAGATGCGCGCCGCCGGCCTGGTGCCCGGCCCACAGGTGATCACGCTGCGAGCCGTCGACGGCACGGAGCGGCTGGCTCTGGTCAGCACCGACGCGGGCGAGTTCGACGGCAGACCTGCCGTCGTCGGGATCGCCCGCGAGGTCGTCAACGCGCCGCGTCTGATGCGCCAGATGGTCAGCGGTGTCGTCGCCGAAGTCGCGGACGCGGTGATCGTCACCGATCCGGATCTGCGGGTGCTCAGTTGGAATCCTGCTGCGGAACGTCTGTATGGCTGGTCCGAGCAGGAAGTCCTCGGCCACACCCTCGAAGCGGTCGTGCGCGCCGACACGGTCTTCCACGGCGGAACAGCGTGGGACGAGTTGCAACTCAACGGCAGTTGGACGGGCGCACTGCGACAGCGCGCCCGTGACGGCTCGACGGTGACTGTGGCCTCGTCCGTCAATCTCCTCCGGGACCACGGGGAGATCACCGGGATCGCGGTTGTGAATCGACTGGCTCCCCCCAGGCTGGCATCAGGCGAGCCATCAACAGACGTGGCATCGCCGCTGACCTCGGCCGATCCCCCGTTTCGAAAAGGTACGGAGCAAGCCCGACTTGATGCGCTCGGCTCGCGCCGCGAACTCGACATGTCACCCGACGCAGCCTTCGACTCGCTCACCCGTCTTGCAGCACGACTGATGGAGACGCCCATTGCCGCGGTGTCGCTCATCGGCCGGGATCGACAATGGTTCATGTCGACCGTCGGCATCGAAAAGACCAGCACGCGGCGTGACGTCGCATTCTCCTCGGTGGCGATCGCTACACCCGACGAGGTGTTCGTCGTCAACGACACCGCGCTCGACGATCGCTTCGCCGATATTTGCGGCGAAACCAAAAAGGCCAAGGAGACAATGCCGATCGCCTATTTGCCAAAATTGACGACAGCTACGAACTCTTTATTTTTGACGAATTCCACATTTTTTCA
>JANOCR010000141.1:0-6298 GCA_031412355.1 Ilumatobacteraceae bacterium
ACGCAAGCCGCGTCAAGCTCAAACGCGACGTGCGATATACGACCTCCAGACTTCGCGCATCCCGCGTCACCTCGCCCACGAGTACATAGTCGTACGACGGCACCAAAACGTTGCACCCCGCGAGGTATTCCTTCGCGTTGAAGAACCAGATGAACAGAGCGCCGAACTGCCCGATCTGGCTCAGCCCCCGATCAATCGCCCGTTGACCTCGAGCGACTTCACGTGAGATCGTCGTCGCACAGGTGGATCTCATATCTCCACACTCGATGGAGATTGCCCGGTCGCCACCAGTCATCGGGCAGCCGATCAACAACGAACGCAGGCAGCAGTTTCACCGACTCAGTCTGGCCTCCGCCCCGCCCATATCTGCTGATCGGTGTGCTGGACAGCCGATTCGCCGTCGGGCATTCTGACGCGAGGAATTCGACGGCGGTCGTTGTCGCACTGCGGAAAGTTGTTGATAACCCACCCGCGTCACAAACCGAGGCGAACGACCTCGAAGCCGCGTTGCTCTCGATCGATCCGGAGATCCCACAGCTCGAAGAATTCATGGTCGCGATCGCGAGTCACGAGCCGACTGAGATCCCGTCCGCAAACATGCACGGCTTCGACACGCTCCGCGCCTGGCGCGCTCGACACTGCACGACCTCGGCGTCCATGACCGGTGCCTACACGACACGGTGCTTTCGGAGCGTCCATAACTGCCGATACGCCCCGCCTTCTACAGGTCGATCTCGATGCCGGTTTCGATTGCTCTGTGCTGTTGCACGGGTGCCCGGGTGAGTTCGATGCCGTGCTGTTCGGCCCATTCCTGGATGACGTTGGCGAGTAGTCGGGTGCCGTTGTCGGGTTCGTGTACGGCGATCTCGTGCAGGGTGGAGACAGCCTCCTCGAGACGGTCCTGTGTGATTGGTTTGCCGGTGGCCCAGTCGTGCCAGGTGTCCAGGGCGTCCACGCAGGCTTCGGCGGCTGAGAGGTGTTCGGGGAGGAAGTGCCACTTGGCGCACATGTCGTGACTCCGCAGCGCGTCGCGAGCGGTCTCGATCTGTGTGCGAGCGATGTCGCGTTGCGCGTAGGGCTCGCGCGCCTGCTGTCGCGCGACCGCGAGCATCTCGCGCGTCCCGGTGACGGTTTCGTTGGCGGCGGCGAGTTCGGTGCGTGCTTGGCGTCGACCGCGGAGCCCGGATTGGTCGAGTCGTTGTTGCGCGGCACGCCGTACAGCCTCGGCCTGTGTGACGGCGCCACGGACCGTGTCGAGTTCGGCATCGAACGGGGCGCACATCGTGTTCGCTTCGGCGATTCGTTGTGCCGCGACGTCGACGACCTCGACGAGTCGCGCTCTGGTCGTCATCGAGTCGTCGAGCGCCTCTCGTGCCTGCCGGTAGTTGTCGACGGCGTCGGCGCGTAGGTCGTGCCATGCCGGCGTGTTGCCCATCTTCAACGACACCGGTGTCTGGGTGAGTCGTTCGCTCATCGCCGGCCTCGGTTCGCTTTCCGGAACAGCGCACGCCCGGCCGCGCTCGTGCGCTCGTCGCGGTCCTCGATCAGATCGACCGCTACCGCCAGATCGGGCAGCGGTGAGCCGAGCACCACAGCGAGCTGGGCGCCCTCGAGTGCGACGGCACGCAAGGTCACGTTGCCGTCCTCGGCGGGACGCAACTTGAACTCATCAACCAGTCGCTCGATGGTCAACGGTGCTGCGTACGCGTCGAACCTGGCGGACATCTCGGTGAGTCCTGCGGCCGCCGCAGTGATGGCCGACAGCCCGGCGCGGACCAGCCCCGGCCTCACCCTGAGGCGCTCCAGATACGCGCGGCGCGTCTCGTAACGATGGACGTCGGCACGGCGGCGCGCCAGCCACCGCCAGTCGTCAAGATCGCGGCCGGCGAGTGCCAGCAGCCGTCGGCGACGCTCGTCCTTCACGTCGAACGATTCGCGCACCTCCGGACTGACGTGGGCAGCGAACCGCGACAGCAGCGCCGCCCACGCAGTGATCGGGGCGAGTGCCCGCCCACCATGGGGTTGGCGCACATGGCGATACGCGGCGAGCGAGACCGGATCGACCAGCCACACAGAGCCGACCTTCGTACCGGCCAGCTCGCCGGCAGCGAGCAGTGCGCGGACGCGCTGAACGTTCACCCCGAGCAGCGCTGCCGCGTCAGCCACGACCATTTGGTTGTCGATCATGCTCATAACCTCACACTACTATAGCGATGCCGCTTTAATAGTGTGATCTTCCCGTGCCATATCCGTGCCACAACGGATCAGAAATGGGCATCACAAGGCGTTGTGACGCGGTCGGGAGCGTGACGACGCTGGGGGTTCAAAGCTGCCCGACGTATGTGCGCCCATGAACGCGCTCGCTCGAGTCGCTGTCTCTCAGAGTGCGACACTCGACAGCATCACCGGCATCTCCAAGGTCGGCGGTGCCCACGCTCGTTCACGAGGATTGCGGGGCGGGGCTGGTGGCGCACCAGGCCGCGTGTGAGATGTGAGCTGGTCGAGGTCAAGGTCCACGCCGAGCGCGAGATCTGACATCGGCAACGGAAAGGAATACAGCGTCCCTTGCGCGAATTGGCAGCCGACGTGTCGGAGCAGCTCGTGTTGCTCGGCTGTCTCGATGCCCTGTGCGACGACAGTGACGTCGAGTTCGGCCGCCACAGCCAAAACGGCCCGCAGCATGTTGGTCGACCGCTGGCAGTCCTTGGCTACGGCTGTCATCGCCTGGTCCAACTTGACCACGTCGATCTCGTGATCGCGCACGGTGAGCAAGCTGCCCGACTGATTGCCAAAGCCGGCAACGGCAAACCGAACTCCGGCGAGTTGCAAGCTCTTCATCGTCCGGTCCACCAGGTCCCGTTGCATTGGCCTGACGACATCGATCAGATCGAATTGGAGGCTGGCCGGATCGACGCCCGCATCGCCCAACATCGAGATGACGCGGTCAGCGAAGGCACGGTCGACCAGTTCAGCGCTCGACACGTTCAGTGATACGCGCGGCGCATGCGAGCTGAACGACTTCTGGATACGGCTCAAGAGCTCGATGGCTTCCACGAGCACTCGCTCACCCAACTCCTTGATCAGCCCCGTATCGTTCGCCACAGTTCGAAACTGGATGTGATGTGCATCAAGACACTTGCCGCTGCCGTCGTCCAGACGTGCCAACGCCTCGAACTCGACGACTCGTCCTGTTGCCAGTTCAATCACCGGTTGGAAGTGGGCCGAGATCCCGCCATCGACGAGTGCTCGGGCCAAGGGGGCACCCAGCCGCGCTCCTCGCGATGTTGCTGCCGGTCGGGGCATTTCATCACTCTCAAAGATGCCTGTACCCCTCTCCAAGGCAACCGTAAGATTTCGGTCGGCGCGGTCGAGCAGCACCAACGGAGGTCGCGATGGGCCGGTTGCCACCCCCGCTGAGCAACCAACCACAACCTCCCCGAGCGGTGTCTCTATCGGCTGGCGAATCACCGCATTGATCTCGCTGATGAACCCGTCACCAGTTCGGTCGCTGGGCGACACGACGAAAAAGCTTGTGCCGGCGACGCGCTCGATAATCGTTGAAGATGGGCATAGGTCCCCCAGTCGGCGATGGATGACGCTGAGGACGAAGTCCCCTGTGCTGCGGCTGAAACCGTCGTTGACGCCCTGGAGACCGGGTACACCCAGCGCGACACACACCGCCTCCGTTCGAAGCGCACTCACACGTTCGGCAACATGTGCCCACGACACGACGCCTGGCAGCGCGTCGCCACCGCGCCCATCGGCCGACTGTGGGGGAGTCAGGATGACCATCCGGGCGGTGCCCATCGCTTGAGTCGCGTCTGAGATCGACGCCAGCAAACGAATCCGACGGGTGCTCGGGAGTGTCACAGCGACCGGGACCACCTGTGCCGATTGATCGGTCGACGTCAGGAACAAGTCTCGTCCGACCAGTTCGACGACGGTCATCGTATGGATCTCCTCTATCGATCTCTCGAGTAGCAGTGCGGCACGAACGTTGCACGCACGTACTCGCCCGAGATCGTCCACGATCAACGACGCAGCAGGAATGTTCTCGAGCGTGACCTGCACCGCAGTTTCAGGCGCTGTCCTCGCGTTCGCAGTCGAGCGGTTCCAGATCATGCAGGTTATTCGTCAGATTCGGACCACGACACAAGCCCGCCTGAGGTGAGTTGACAAATGTTGATCAGGAGCCATGTCGGAGCCAGCGGAGTCGACCTCGATCTTGGAACGCAATCGATGGAGTGTTCGGTCGCGGTTGACGGGCTCTGCCATCCGGGAGAGGATCGCCGCACGTGGTGAGGGAGCCCCGAGCAATCGAGGACGTGGCCGGGATGCGACGCCAGGAAGGCGAGTAGTAGGTCGAGCTCAACTCGCGGTCATGTCGATCTGAAGCCATCGAGCATGACCATGCGGACATTGAGGTGGAGAACGAGCGAACCGAAGGTCAGTGTGTCCCTCGGATCGACGGCGATGTCGAGCTGCGCCTGAGTTTCGATGCCTTCCGCGGTCACCAGCAGTCCGAGGTCGTGACCAAGGTGAACGATTGTGGTGGGGACCGCAGGATCACACGTGTATTAGGCGATCTGGGATGCGGTCCTAGCGTTTGTGGCAACGGGATTATGGGACGCAGCGACTTGCGTGAACGAATACGATCGATTTCATGTCCGAGCTGCACGGGTCACCAGCTAACGCACCGGACGTTGCTCCTGCCAGGCGGTCCGTCGCGGGAAATCCGCTGCTCGACGCGTTCCGGAACGCGATGACGGTCCGCACTGACATCGACGACGCCCGCACCGAAGCGATCGCGAGGTATGGGTTCGCGATTCCCTCTGATGAGGCAATCGGGGCCATACAGCGATGCTCGCCCGAGGGGGTCATCGAGGTCGGCGCTGGCACGGGCTACTGGGCTTCGTTGCTCCAAAGGCGAGGAGTCGATGTTGTGGCGTTCGACATCGAGCCAGCGCCATCGCCGCAGAACACGTGGTTCGCAGGCACCAGGCCGTGGCATCCGGTTCACCACGGCGATCACGACATTGTCCGGGCACACTCCGAGCGAACCCTTCTGATTGTCTGGCCAACCAAGAACGAGACCTGGGCTGCGACGGCCCTCGAGCGCTACCACGATGCCGGTGGACAACGTGTCGTCTTCGTCGGAGAAGGACCTGGTGGTCGCTCCGGAGACGCCACCTTCCACGCGATGCTGGGAGAGCTTTCGAGTTGCGTCCAATGCGTGTATGGAGCCACGAGGGAGCCGTGCATCTGCGGAGTCGGAGCACGATGGCATCGGACCGAGACGATCAAGTTGCCCCATTGGCCGGGCTTCTTCGACGATCTCCAGATCTACGTTCGCGAGTCCCCCGTCGAGGGTGGGAGGAGACGGCGGCGTTCACGGAGTCGACGAACAGCACTGGGGTGACTTCCCCGCAGACACCCCGATCTTCGACCGAGCGTTCGTCCTCCGAACAGTGCAGATTGCCCAGTGAGCGCTCGACGCACGGAAGTCCGGAGCACACAGCACCCATGTAACGGCTTTTGCGTACCCTCGACGCAACCAGGCCGCAGGACACTCAGCGTGATCGCAGCGACCCAACTAGATGCGTCATCCAGCCGGCGGTAGGTGACGGTCCCGTCTTGCTTCGGCGAGTACCGGCGCGCGATCAGGTGCAAGCAAGTTCGGCGTCAACCCAAACTCCGGCGTGGTCGGAGAGCCGTGTTCCGGCGACGACATTTGCCCACGAACCGAGATCAGTCATCATCAAATCCGGAGTGCACGCGACGTGGTCAATCAGTGCGACATCGCTGAGATCCTCACTGCTCCAGACGTCGAGGCCTTCAAGGGCGCCAACCAGCGCGTCCCAAGCCCGCACCGGCTGCTTGCGACGCGGGACTCGCTGATTGAAATCGCCGACCACGATGACCGGGCCGGTGGACCGCAGGCCAGCAAGTACGGTTCTTAGCGTTTGGCAAAACTCGAGGTGCTCGTCCCATCGCGCTCGATCGCGGCGCCCGGTGCTGACATGAGCGGCCGCCCACGGGATGCACACGGCGACGACGATACATGGAGGGCCGCCTGCAAACCTCGCGGTAACGAGTCGTCCTCTCGCGGCACCAGGTGTCTCGACGTCGACTCGTTCGATCGGATCACGTGACCAGACTCGGCCGCAGATCCGGCGGTAGGGGACGCATGGCGATGCGCCGTTGGCACCTGTTGCCGCAGTGAACGTTGGCGAGGTTCTGTGCGGGTGTTATGTGATGGGGTTTCCACATCTCCGGACTGGAGTTCTGCGCCGTCGTT
>JANOCR010000142.1:0-8101 GCA_031412355.1 Ilumatobacteraceae bacterium
CGACAGTGGCGGGTTGTCGCTGAGGTTGGAAGCTTTGGTCGCCTGCGGCCGCCTTCGCCAGCGCCATTTCTTACGGCTCGAATCGCACACGTCGATCGACGACTTCGCGGGCGACGTCGGCGACGGGGCGGTCCCTGTCGAAGGCAAACTCTCGCAGCCGCACCAAGCCCGAGCCGACGCTGACGTTCAATTGCACAGCTACCATCCCGGCCGCCTGGTTGACGACGTTCTCGAAATCAGCCCCAGAGCGCAGTTCGGCGGCCAGTTGAACGGGCGACGCACCCGCTTGAATCAGCAGGATTGCCTCGGCGACGACATTGGCCAAGACCAACGCATCGAGGTGCTGTTCTGTCTTCAACATTCCCGGGTGGATGGAGTGCAGGTCGAGTGCGCCGAGGCGCACACCGCCGACACGAATCGGAAAGCCGAACACGGCTCGCACACCGAACTCGGCAGCCGTTTCGCTGAAGGCCGGCCATCGGAGCATGTCGGGGTCGTCGAGGTCTGGTGCGAACACGGGCACGCCACGGGTGTGAGCATCGACGCCAGGGCCCTCACCCAGTGTGATCTGAAGTTGCTCGATCAGGGCAGTGACCGGATCGTGTGTATCCATCGAGCGGTAGGTCGTGTCATCCGCCATCAGCATGACCCCTGCACCACTGACTCCCGTGACCTCGGCGCACACCTCGCAGAGGCGCTCCGTCTGCAGACCCGAATCGTCATCGCCCACGAGGCGCGCAACGATCCGTTGCCGTCTGTCGGTCATTGGTCGACTTCCGATCGACTGGCTACCTTGATCATGGGAGAGTCCCCTCGGTGTCGAGCACGTCGCGCTGAAGCGTTACCGAGGTCTGGAGCATCGCTTCCAACAACGTACACCCTCTCGAACGACTATGTCAGCGAGGTGCATTGCGATGCATCGCACCGAAACCCTGCAACACCCCCTTGGTATCGTCACCGCATGCCTCGCCTGGATCCGAAGGAGCGCGCCGGTCTACCCGATCGCGCCTTCGCATACATCGACTCGAACGGCCAGCGCCGCCTACCGATCCACGACTCCGCGCACGTCCGGAATGCCCTGGTGCGCTTCGGACAGGTGACCTTCGAAGACGAGCCCGCCCGCGATCGGGCGCGCATGCGATTGCTGAACGCCGCGAAGAAGTTCAAGATCGTGCCGGTCGGTTTCATCGCAGGTCAGTTGCAGTCCGAACGTGCCCTCGGCGACCGTTCCGACTCGGTGCAGCTGCCATCTGGGTTTGTCACCATGTTGATGACCGACATCGAGGGCTCGACCGGGTTGGTGCGCCATCTCGGCCCGGGGTATCGCCAAGTGATCGACGAGGTGTGGTCGATCCTGCGTCGTGGCGTAGCCGATGCCGGTGGCCACGAGGTCGAGGCACGCGCCGACGAGTTCTTCGCCGTGTTCGAAGCCCCTCGGTGCGCGGTCGACGCCGCCATCGCCGTGCAGCGCGATCTGGCCGGCCATTCGTGGATTGACGATCTCGACGTACGTGTGCGTGTCGGAATCCACAGCGGGTATCCGACGTCAACCGACGACAACTACATCGGCATGGATGTCAACACCACCTCGCGCATCTGTGCGGCGGGCCATGGGGGGCAAATCGTGGTCTCGGCCAACACTCGCGAGGGTGTGAAGGCGTCGGCGCCCGACGACGTGCGGTTCAAGACGCTGGGGCTCCACAAGCTGCGCGGCCTGCCCGAACCCGTGCCGTTGTTCCAGGTGGCAGCAAAGGGCCTACCCATTACCTTCCCTGCGTTGCGCACACCCTGAGCCTCACAGTGCTTCCGGCCAGGAATGGCTGACCTGGTTGCGCCCGGCGGGGCTGTAGACCGAGAGATAGTGGGTGACCACGACATCGTGATGTAGATAGCGGCGCACGGGATCGAGGAACCGATCAGCGTTGACCGTCGTGCGCCGATGTTGGCGCAGATGCTCACCCCACGATTCGACGACAAAGGTCTCGATGAATTGATGCGGCGCAGCGAGATCGCGAAAGAGTCCCCAGCGGTAGGCGCCGGTTCGCCGTCGATGGCGCTCGACCAGGCGCATCGCTTCGGCAAAGTCGTTCACGTCGTCGCCTGGGACCTCGTAGGTCACCGTCACCAGCACGGGTCCGTCGGTGGGGTGCGGCACGATGGTCACCGTCGGGTCGTCGGTGGGCACGATGCGCAGGTCGAGACCCGTGACCGTGCCGAGTCGCCATCGTCGAGTGGTTGCCAACGTCAGGATCAAGGCGCCGGCGGCCGCCAGGTGCGCGCCTGTGAGGTTGGTTTCGGCGAGCGCGCCCCAGGCTGCGCTGCCCAACGCGATACCGCCGGCGAGTATCAGCATGTACAGACCCATGCCGCGCGCCCGCACCCACTCGGGTAGCGCCGAGAACGCTGCCACGCCGGTACAGGTCAGCGCGGTCGCCCAGGCCAGCCCACCCACGATCATGGCCAGGCCGATGGCCCACGGTGTGCGGCTGACTCCCTCGACGACCAGTGCAGCCGCCAAGGCGACCGATGAGCCGAACACGAGTTGGTCGTGGTGGAACCGTTCGTCGAGCCGCGGGCGCACGACAGCGGCGCTTGCTGCACCCAGGCCGAAACATCCGAGCAGCACCCCGTAGCCACCGCTCGTCAGTCCGAGACGGTCGCGGGCGACAATGGGGAGCAACGCCTGCAGCGCCGCTGCGGGCAGTGTGAACGCCGCGGTTCGATTGAGCACCAGCCGGAGCGCGGGCGCGTGCACGGCATACCGCAGCCCGGCACGCATCGCACCGCTGAACGTTTCTGCCGGTGAGTCGACTTCGGTGACAGGCCGTCGCCACCACACCAGCACGCCGACGATTGCGAGGAACGACACCGCGTTGAGGATGAACACCCAACCGGGGCCGGAGATTGCGACGAGCAGGCCTCCGATCGCCGGGCCAACTGCTCGCCCGACGTTGAACGTCAACGCTCCAAGGGCGAATGCCTGGCGGAACTCGCGCGCGGGTACGAGATCGGGTTGGATCGCTTGGAACGCGGGAAAGGTGAGGGCACCGCCGGTGCCGAGCCCGAAGGTGAGGGCCAGCAGGCTTGCAGGCGTCACCACGTCGAGGAACGTCATCACCGCAAGCGCAGCTGCGCAGACGAGCATCCACAACTGACCACCGATCAACAGTCGTCGGCGATCGAATATGTCGGCCAGGGCACCTGCCGGGATTCCCACCAACAGGACTGGCAGCATGCTGGCGGTCGGCACCAGCGTGATGAGAAACGGCGATGCCCCGAGGTCGCCCATCAGCCACGCCGATGCCACGCTCTGCATCAGTGTTCCGATGTTCGATGCCAATTGGGCGATGAACAGGGCTCTGAACACCGGGTAACGCAGGGGAGCCCAGGGCGATTGTCGAGCCTCAACGGTCTCGGTATCGGCCTCGCTCATCGATTCCAACCCTACGCACAAACCGACTTCGATGTCGCGGCCAATAGATCGATCGGCGTACGACCGCAGATCTGTTGCGAGAGCACGTAGCGTGCCGGTCATGCCAACGAGGGTGATTCGGCGTGGCCTACTGGTCCAGATCGCACGCGTGGCGGTGGTCGCCGCGCTATTAGCAGTCGCGACAGGCGCTACCGCTCCATCACGTACTGCCCTCGCCACCACGAAGGTCGAGGCGCTGCTGATCGGTGATTCGGTGCTGAATGGTCTGGCTCAGCCCTACAGCGCGGCCGGGCGTGCGGCTTTGGCCGCGCGCCATTCGTTCATCCTCGACAGCGCCGGGTGTCGACGGCTGATCACAACGAGCTGCCGGATCCCGCCCGGTTCCGCACCCACCAATGCCATCACAGTGGCTCGGGCGCGGGCCGGGCAGTACGACCGCGCCCTGGTGATCGCGGCCGGCTACGACGATCCGTCGAGTGGCGAGTTCGGAATCGGAGCCGCGGTCGACGTACTGATCGCCGAGGCCCGCCGGCAAGGCATCCGCCACGTGATCTGGCTGACATACCGGGAGGCAGGAGGTGCGGGGCATGTGGCTCGTTTCCGCGAGAGCAACGCCGTGCTGCGAAGCCGGACGGAACCCGAACTGGTACTGGCCGACTGGGCGACGCTGAGCGCCGGCATGCCGTCGAGTTGGTTCTCCGCCGACGGAATCCACCTCGGTCCCCAGGCCGCCGCAGCCATGGGGGAACTGATCGGCGACGCACTTGATGGCCTGTTGCCCGTCCGGTGTACGAGCGGTGTGTGGACGGGCACGGAGGTGCCCCCGGGCAGTGCCGGCACAGGGGAGCCGGCCGGCGGCGGGCTGAACCTGATGCCCGCACCTGTACGCCTCGTCGACACGCGCGACTTGCCCGGCAAGCTAGGTGCCGGACGGATGCTGAGCGTGTCTGTTGCCGGAATCAACGGCGTGCCGCTGGACGCGACCGCCGCGGTGGTTTCTGTCACCGCGGTCGAACCGTGCGCTGACACCTTCCTGACTGCCTTTCCTTGCGGCAGCACCTTGCCTGTCGCCTCGATGGTCAACGCCGTGGCGCTTGCGATCGTGGCCAACTCGGCAATCGTGCGGCTGGGCCAGGGATCGCTGTGCGTTTACTCGCTTCGAGCGACCGACGTGCTGGTCGACATCAGCGGATGGATCGGGCCCAGTGGACTTGTGTCGCAACCAGTCGCACCGGTGCGATTGGTCGACACCCGGGTGGGCGAGCTACAAGCCTTGCCGATGACACAGACCCGCCTCGGCGGCAATCAACTCCTGACGGTCGACGTCGCGTCGCTGCCGGGATTTGACTCGGCCGCAGCCGCTGCCACGGTCAACGTGACAGCTGTAGCACCGGAGCGCGCCGGCTTCCTCAGCGTGCTGCCCGGGCCGTGCGCCACGGCAACGTTGCCGCCCACCACGTCGACCCTCAACGTGACCGCCGGCCGCGACGTCGCCGCCTCGGCGACGGTCGGATTGGGTGGCGACGCACGACAACTCTGCATCTTCTCCAGCACCTCCACGGATGTGGTCGTCGATCTGCAGGCGCTGCACGGCCCGGCCCCGGGCCTTGCCGGTGGCGCGATCACTGCGATCGATCCGCGGCGGATCATCGACACGCGCGACACGACGCGTCTCGCTGCAGGGCAATCGCTACCTCTCGCACTGGATGCAGTGGAGGCGGCAGCGATCGTCAACCTCACCGCTGTCGAGCCGTCGGGTCGGGGTTTCCTGACGTTGTACCCGTGCGCGGCACCCATCCCGACGGTGTCGAATGTCAACGTGGTCGCCGGTGCAATCGTCGCCAACCGGGCAGTCGTTTCTACTGGCGGGTCGAATCAGTTCTGCGTGTTCACATCTGTCGAGACCGACCTTGTCGTCGACCTCGAAGGCATCATCGCGTCGAGCTGATCAGCTCCACGTCGACCGGAGTTCCGCCCCCAGGGCCGTTGATCGGGACGATGTCTTGAGGACACGCCGAGGCAATCACGATCGTGTCGACTTCGGCGCGAAACGTGACGCTGTCGCCAGCTGCGGAGACCGTGGGTTCGAAGCTGATGTTGCCATCGAGATCCCATGGGATGTTCATGAACAGGTTGAGAGGGGCCGGCACCGGGCAACTTCGTGCGATCGATAGCTCGGCCAAGGCTTCGGCGAAGTTCGTGCAGCACGAGCGATGGTCGGGCGGTGCGCCGAGTTGCGCGTACCGGAACGGATCGCACGCCGCGATCACTGTGTCGTGCACACCGGGACTGGTGTCTTCGAGCAACGTCATGATGACCGCGCGCTCCTCGTCGAGCATCTCGTCGCCCGGACGCGGACGCAGGTTGCGCCAGCGGATCCGCGAGTGCTGCATCGACATCGCGATCTCGGGGCGATCTGCGCGCAGCGCCCAGAAATCGACAACTTGGGTGCCGTGTGTGTTGACGACCTGCACGGTTTGGCCGGCATCGACGCGGATGGCTCGGGCGTGACTTCCTGGAACGGTGACGCTTGTCATCCCGACAACGTACGACAGACTGCCTGGTAGTTTCGGGTCGTGCTCGTCGGCCGCCAACTGCTGGGCAACAGGTACCACAACAAAGGCACGGCCTTCACCAGCGCCGAGCGTGACCTCTACCATCTCAATGGCTTGCTGCCGCCGGTGGTTGAGGACCTCGAGACGCAACTCGCCCGGGTGAGAGCAGAGTTCGATGCCGCCCACGGTGATCTGGCCCGGCACATCTTCCTACGGGCCCTGCAGGGCAACAACTCGGTGTTGTACTACCGATTCCTCGTCGACAACCTGGAGGAACTGCTGCCCATCGTGTACACCCCCACGGTCGGGTTGGCGTGCCAGGAGTGGTCGCGCATGTACCGCCGCGAACACGGGCTGTATGTGTCGTGGCCCGATCGTCACCGCATCCCCGAACTCATCGACAACGTGCTGTCGACCGGTGACGCCAGCGATGTTGACATCGTCGTCGTCACCGATGGCGAACGCATCCTCGGGCTCGGCGATCTGGGTGTCGGAGGGATGGGCATACCAATCGGAAAGCTGGCGCTCTACACGGCGGTTGGTGGTGTCGATCCCGAGCGAACGTTGCCGGTGTTCCTCGACGCCGGCACCGAGAACGAGATGTTGCTCAGCGACCCGCTATACCTCGGTTGGCGGCACCGCCGCCTGCGCGATGACGACTACGACGAACTCGTTGACGCGTTTGTCGACGCATTGCGCGATCACTGCCCTGGTGTGTTGTTGCAATGGGAGGACTTCGCCCAACGGAATGCCACCCGGTTGTTGGCATCGCACCGCAACAGGATCTGCTCTTTCAACGACGACATTCAGGGGACGGCCGCGGTTGCGACTGCGGCGATCGTCGGTGGTATGCGCATCGCCGAAGTGCCGCTGACCGAACTGCGCGTCGTCATCGTCGGTGCGGGCTCGGCCGGTATCGGAATCGCCCGCCAGGTCACCGGAGCGCTCGAAGCTGCGGGAATCCCTCTCGCCGAAGCGCGCGGTCGCTGCTGGCTCGTGGACCGCGAAGGCTTGCTACACGACCGGCTCGACGATCTTCACGACTTCCAAGCCGGCTATGTCAGGCCATGGCACTCGGTGGCCGCGCTGGCCGACACCGAGGGTCAGATCTCGCTGCTCGAGGTTGTTCGCCATGTCGGCCCGCACGCACTGGTCGGCGTAACCGGACAACCAGGACTGTTCACCGAGGCCGTGGTCCGTGCACAAGCAACGGCCGTTGCCCGTCCAATCGTCCTGCCGATGTCGAATCCGACGCCTCGCGCCGAGGGAATACCGTCCGACATCATGGCGTGGACCGAAGGACGCGCGCTGGTCGGTACGGGTAGCCCCTTTCCGGCCGCCATCGTCGGCACCGAGACGTATCCGGTCACGCAGGTCAACAACCTCTACCTGTTTCCCGGGCTCGGTCGCGGCGTGGTCGCAGTCGGCGCAACACGCGTCAGCGACGCGATGCTGAGTGCCGCGGCCACGGCAATCGGCTCGATCGCCCCGCGTACCAGCGCGGCGCGGCTGACGTTGCTTCCGGCGCTGGTTCAGGTCCGCGAAGTTGCGGATGCAGTGGCACTTGCGGTGGCCCGCCAAGCTGTCGCCGAGGGGCTCGCGCCGCCCCTCGACGACGACGACATCGTCACGGCCGTCGAAGGGTGCAAGTGGCGCCCGCAGTACAGCGACGTCGTGCATCAGGCAGGATGAGTCGATGACTGCAGCCGCTCCCAGCCCGTGGGTGCTCGCCGGCGAGCCCACAAGCCTCGGCGATCCCACCGGTCTGATCACACTGGTCGACGGTCAGACATTCTGTCTCAGCGGTCGATCGGGCGACTTCAGCACGAGCCCCACCCACGGGGTTTTCTTCGCCGACATGAGGGTGCTCAGCCAGGCCCGCCTGCTCGTGGGCGGCGTACCCGTCGAACCACTCACTGTCAGTCTCGCCGCCGCCAGCGGTGCCACGTTCGTGGGACGTTCGGTGGCTAGGAATCCGATGGATCCGCGGCTGCTGGTCATCCGGCGCAGGCAGCTCGGGTCCATCTGGCACGAGCAGATCGAGTTGCGCAACACGGGTGCGGCGGCCATGGCGACCGTTGTCGAGTTGGAGGTCGCCGCCGACTTCGCCGAT
>JANOCR010000143.1:0-20466 GCA_031412355.1 Ilumatobacteraceae bacterium
CAGGTGTACGGCCGACCACTTCGTTCACCCGTCGACGAGCTGCACCCCACCAGCCCGATGGACGTCAACGGGGTCTCCAAGTTGGCCGGCGAGCACCTCCATCTCGTGTACCACACGGCTCACGGCCTAGCGACGACCAGCCTGCGACAGACCAACGTCTACGGCCCGCGGCAGCGATTGACCAGCGACGAGTTGGGATTTCTGCCGGTGTTCATCCGCAAGGCACTGCTGGGCGAGCAGATCAGCATCTTCGGCGACGGCGCGCAGCGGCGAGATTGCGTGTACGTCGGCGATGTCGTCGACGCGCTGCTCGCCGCGACAGCACCTCAAGCCGTCGGCCGGGTATTCAATGTCGGCAACGTCGTCGACCACTCGTTGGCCGAGATAGCGGCGGCGATCATCGATGTCACGGGCAGCGAGGGCGGGCTTCGCTTGGTGCCTTGGCCGCCAGATCACCGGCGGATCGATATCGGGTCGTTCCACACCGACGGCACCACCATCGCCGAAACTCTCGGATGGAAGGCAACAACGACACTCGATGACGGCCTTCGAGCGACCGCAACCTTCTATCGTGGTCACCCGTGGTACCTGTCGTCGACCTGAGTCGGCGCGGACAACGGTTTGCGGCAGCGTTCGCGAGAGAAGCAGAACGAATAGCGGCGAGCGGCAGCTTTCTACTCGGAGCTGAACTGTCTGCGTTCGAGACCGAATTTGCCGGCTGGCTCGGCGCGCCACATTGTGCAGCGGTGTCGTCAGGGGCGAGCGCGCTTCAACTGGCCCTTGCGGCCACGGGCGTCGGGGTCGGCGACGAGGTCTTGGTGCCAGCGTTCACGGCAGTTCCCACCGCATCCGCCGTGGCCGCAGTCGGCGCGACTCCGCGCACGGTCGAAGTCGACGCGCACACCGCGTGCATCACCGCCGACGGAGTTGACGCGGCTCGCACGTCTCGGACCAAGGCGGTCATCGTCGTGCACCTCTACGGGTACCCAGCCGACGTTCCCGCGACGGACCTTTTGGTCATCGAGGACGCGGCCCAAGCGCACGGGGCGCTCGACGACTCCACTCGGTCGGCCGCCACGGCGTACAGCTTCTACCCCACGAAGAACCTCGGCGGGATAGGCGACGGCGGTGCGATCGTCACGAATCGGGGCGACCTCGACGATCGTGTTCGCCAGCTCCGCGTCCACGGCATGACCGCCCAGTACGTGCACGAGCACGTCTCTCAGAACTTCAGGATGTCGGAGGTCGAGGCGGCCTGGTTGCGCCTCGCCCTGACCGAGTTGACGGCCGACGTCGAACGACGGCGGGAAATCGTGTCGGCATATCGCGCCGCTGCACCCGATCTGCATTGGCAGGCGGCCCACCCGCGCCACGCCTATCATCTCGCCGTGTTTCGCAGCACCGATCGCATTCGCACCCGCGCCACGCTCGAAGCCGACGGAATCGGCACCGCGGTCCACTATCCCCTGGCCATCACCCAGCAGCCCGCATACCGCGACCTCGCACACCCGCCGTGTCCGCAAGCCGAGGCTTGGGCTGCCGAGTGCATCAGCGTGCCATGCTTTCCCGAGATGACCAATGGTGAAGTCGACAGTGTGTGTGCCGCCCTCGCGAGGCTCGCCGAATGACAGCGGTCACCAGCGTGTCTGCAGTGTTTCCTTGTTACAACGACGAAACGACTATCGGTGGCCTGATCGACGATGTCCACCAGGCGTTGTCACCGCTGGTCGAAACGGTCGAGGTGATCGTCGTCAACGACGGCTCGGCCGACGGTTCCGGCGCAGCGCTAGATTCCCTGGCCGTGGATCGACCATGGCTGCGCGTGGTGCACCACGTGACCAACGGTGGCTACGGCAAGGCGCTGATCAGTGGATTCACTGCCGCGCAGTACGACTGGATCTTCTACACCGACGGTGACGCGCAGTACGACGCTCGTGAAGCAGCGCTGCTGGTGCCTTTGGCGACCGACGACATCGACATCGTGCAGGGCTACAAGATCGGGCGCGGTGACTCGTGGTATCGCAAGGTGATCGGGCGCTGCTACCACCATGTGGTGAAGCGTTTGTTCAATCTCAACGTTCGTGACACCGATTGCGACTTCCGCCTGTTTCGCCGCCGGCTGATCATCGACCGCCCGTTGACATCGAACACCGGGGTCATCTGTGTGGAGATGATGCGCAGCTTCTCGGTGGCCGGTGCTCGTTTCATCGAGACACCCGTGCACCACTACTTCCGTCCGTCGGGTCGCTCGCAGTTCTTCCGTGTGCCGGCGATCGCTCGCAGCGCGCGCCAACTCTTCGCCCTGTGGTTCCGTATGGTTGTGCACCGTGCGCGATGAGGACTTCGAAAAGCTCCACCACCTGGAGGACACCTTCTGGTGGTTCGTCGGCATGCGCGACGTGCAGGCGGCGCTGTTCGATCCGGTTGTCGAGTCGGCGCGGCCGTTCTTGCGCGATGAAGCCGACCGGGTGATCCTCGACCTCGGGTGCGGAACCGGAGGCAACCTGACCTGGTTGCGACGCTACGGCGACTCCGCCGGCATCGGTGGTCTCGATGTGGTGGAGCAAGCCCTGCGCTTTTGTCGCACCCGCGGCAGCAGCAACGTCGTGCTGGCATCGGCGACCGACCTGCCGTACGCCGACGAGTGCAGTGACATCGCGACCAGCTTCGATGTGTTGGTGCAACTTCCGGGCGAAGGCTCCGACCAACGTGCCCTCGCCGAGATGTACCGCGTGTTGCGACCCGGTGGGGTCGCGTTCGTGCGCGGCGCGGCTTACGAGTGGATGAAGAGCCCGCACGACAAGGCGCTGCACACCTACCGCCGGTACACCCTTGGCCAGATCTCCCAACTCGCCCGGGAGGCCGGCTTCGTGGTCGAGCGCGCGACGTATGCCAACACCGTGCTGTTTCCCGTCGCCGCGATACGGCGGTTAGTGCTGATGCGGATCCGGCTGGCCGCGCCGGATTCCGACGTCAAGCCGATGCCACGCTGGCTGCGCTGGGCCAACGGGCTGCTCACAGCAGCGGTGCGACTCGAGGCGCGGATGCTCTCCCGCCCCAAGGTGCGCCTTCCGTTCGGCCTGTCGACCATCGTTGTGTTGCGCAAGCCGCCCGGCTCAACAGCGCCGGTCCGATCGTGAACTTCGAGCAGCGAGTCGAGGTCCGCGCTCGCTCCACATGGGCATGGGTGCGCACCGACGTTGCTGCGGAATGGGCGTTTCGGGTCGCAGTGCTGATGGCGGTTCCGGTGATGTACGTGGTCGGTCGCACGCAGTGGTTCATCCGCGACGACTGGGCGTTCATCCTCACCCGCAACCTGATCCGCGAGCAGGTCGGCTGGCAGGAGTGGCTGTTGCTGCCGACAGCAGGTCATTGGATGACAGCACCGCTGCTGGTCTATCGAGGGATCGAGAATCTGTTCGGCATTGACTCGTACTGGCCATTCCTCGCCGTCAACATGGCGCTGCACTTTGCGATCGTTTTGACCGTGCGGGTGCTCTGCAAGCGGGCCGGCGCCAGCCCGTGGACGACGACGCTGGTGTGCGCCAGCCTGCTGGTCTTCGGGGCCGGCTGGGAGAACATCGTCTTTGCGATCCAGATCACCTACGAACTGTCACTGCTGGCGTTCCTGTTGCAGATCCTGCTCGTCGACCACGATGGTCCGGTCGATCGTCGTGACGTCGCCGGATCGGCGCTCGCCGTGCTCGGCACGATCTCATCTGGCTTCGGCGGTTTCTTCCTGGCTGGCATCGCGGTGTTCCTCATCCTGCGCCGGCGCTGGCTGGCACTGACGGTCGCCGTCGTCCCCCAGGGACTCGCGCTGGGATGGTGGTGGTTCGCCTGGGGTCGCGATTCGCCGGAGGAATCGACAGCGGGATCGATCGCTCAGGTCCCCGCATACGCGGTGCGTGGTGTGACGGCAACCTTTGAGGGACTGACCGGCCTGACGGCGATCGGCGGTGTGGCCGCGGTCGCCGCACTGACCGCAACGGCGGCTGCGGTCGGCGTCGCATTCTGGCGGAGCCCGGGTTGGCGTGTGCAAAGCCTGGTGATCACGTTGTGGTGCACGACCGGGGTGATGTTTCTCGGTCTCGGCACGCAACGGGTCGGCTTCGGTCTCGAAAACGCGGCCAGTTCGCGATACGAGTACATGGGCGCCATGCTGATCGCCCCGGTGTTCGCCGTGGCGATCGATCAACTCAGACGGATCTCGTTCGAGGCGCAATGCGTGGGGCGGGTGGTGCTGATCATCGCCCTGCTGCTGAGCCTGGGATCGCTGCGCACCAACAGCGCCTCGTGGGCCAATCGTGCCGCCGAGGAGCGGCGCCTGCTCGAGTTGATCGCCGGATCCGGCCTGGAAGCCCAGGTCGACCCGAGCTTTCAGCCGCTGCCCTTCAGCCCCGACGTGCGCATTTCCAGCATCCCGATGCTGGTCGACGAAGGAGCGATCGCGCCTCGCACTCCGACACCCGAGGAAGTCGTGCTGGTGCGCACCGCCCTGGGTCTCGCGCCGTAGCGTGAGGTCATGCCAGAGTTCGCCTACACCGACATGCTGTCGCTCGGGCCCGACACGACCGACTACCGGCTGTTGACGACCGAGGGCGTCTCCTACGTCGAGACGCCGGCAGGCACGTTCCTACAGATCGAGCCGCAGGCACTGACACTGCTTACCGAGACGGCAATGCGCGACATCGCCCATCAGTTGCGGCCGGCCCACCTGCAGCAACTGCGCGACATCCTCGACGATCCCGAAGCCAGCGACAACGACCGGTTCGTCGCCCTCGATCTGTTGCAGAACGCCAACATCGCGGCCGGTGGGGTGCTGCCCATGTGTCAAGACACGGGGACGGCGATCATCAAGGCCAAGAAAGGCCAGTACGTGCTGACCGGCGGTGGCGACGAAGCAGCCATCGCACGCGGCGTCTACAACACGTACCTCACGTCGAACCTGCGGTACAGCCAGATGGCGCCGTTGACGATGTACGAAGAAAAGAACACGGGCAACAACCTTCCCGCCGAGATCAAGATCGCAGCGGTCGACGGCGACAGCTACAAGTTCTTGTTCATCGCCAAGGGCGGCGGCAGCGCCAACAAGAGCTACCTGTTTCAAGAGACCAAGGCGCTGCTGAACGAAAAGACGTTGTTGCCCTGGCTGTTCGAGAAGATGAAGACGCTCGGCACCGCAGCATGCCCGCCGTACCACCTCGCCGTGGTGGTCGGTGGCACGTCGGCCGAGTTCGCCGTCGAGACAGCCAAGCTGGCCAGCACCCACTATCTCGACGGCTTGCCGACCAGCGGCTCGATCGACGGCCGCGCGTTCCGCGACCTCGATCTCGAGGCCAAGGTGCTGTCTCTCAGTCAACAGACAGGCATCGGCGCTCAGTTCGGCGGGAAGTACTTCTGCCACGACGTACGCATCGTCCGATTGCCTCGACACGGCGCCAGTTGCCCGGTCGCGATGGCCGTGTCGTGCAGCGCCGACCGACAGGCGCTGGGAAAGATCACACGCGACGGTGTGTTCCTGGAACAACTCGAAACCGATCCGGCGCGATTCCTGCCGGACGTTGTCGACGAGCATCTCGACGAAGAGTCCGTCGCCATCGACCTCAACCGATCGATGGACGAGATCCGTGCCGAGTTGAGCCGCTACCCGGTGAAGACCCGAGTGATGCTGACCGGCCCGATGGTCGTTGCGCGCGACATCGCCCACGCCAAGTTGAAGGAACGTCTCGACCAGGGTCTCGGGCTGCCCCAGTACATGCGCGACTACTGCGTGTACTACGCCGGTCCGGCCAAGACGCCGACGGGGATGGCCAGCGGTTCGTTCGGCCCGACCACCGCCGGCCGCATGGACAGCTACGTGGCCGAGTTCCAGGCCGCGGGTGGAAGTTTCATCATGCTCGCCAAGGGCAACCGGAACCGTCAGGTCACCGAGGCGTGCGAGAAGTACGGCGGGTTCTACCTCGGCTCGATCGGCGGGCCTGCCGCGCGACTCGCCCAGGACTGCATTACCAAGGTCGACGTACTGGAGTACGCCGAACTGGGAATGGAAGCAATCTGGAAGATCGAGGTCCGCGACTTTCCGGCGTTCATCGTCGTCGACGACAAGGGCAACGATTTCTTCGAGCTGGTCAACAAGCCCTTCGGCGGCACCCCAGTCACCGTCACCTGACGGGTCCCCAAGCCACGGCGTTTGACGACTGTCGCACCGATACGGTGCCGGAGTCATCAGACGCACGACCAGATCAGGCAGCTAGGCCAGTGAGACCAGTTCGAGCCAGTCCTTGTTGAAGTAGTCGACCTGGCCGTCGGGCATCAGCAGGACCTTGGTCGGTCGCAGTTGTTCGACGAATTCGGTGTCGTGGCTGACGAACACGATCGTTCCCTTCCACTCCTTCAGCGAATTGGTCACCGACTGGCGGCTGGGCGGGTCGAGGTTGTTGGTGGGCTCGTCGAGCAGCAACAGGTTGTTGCGCCCCACCATCAGCATCGCCAGCGCCAACTTGGTCTTTTCGCCACCGGACAAGGTCCCGCTCTCCTGGTAGACCTTCTCGCCACTGAGGCCCATCATGCCGAGCATGCCGCGCAGCTGAGTCTCGGTCAGGATGACGTCATTCGGGACAGCGGAGCGGATGTTGTCGAGCAGCGACGCCTCGGCCAGCAGGTTGTCGTGCTCCTGGGCGTAGTAACCGACGTTGACGTTGTGGCCGAAACTGAACATTCCCAGATTGGCCGTCGTTTCCCCGGCGAGGATTCGCAGCAGGCTGGTCTTGCCGGCACCGTTCAGACCGAGCACGAGCAGGCGGTCACCACGCCCAACATCGAACGACACATCCTCGAAGACGGGCGGGCCACCGTACGCCTTCGACAGCCCGTGGGCGGTGACGACGGTGATGCCGCTCGTCGGCGGATCTGGGAACTTCACCCGAAGCGTGCGATCACTCTTGTGCACATGCACATGTTGCGCCTCGAGGCGGATGATGTGCTTCTCCTTGCTGTGAGCCATCGCCGCTTTGCTGGCCTTGGCACCGAAGCGATCGACGATCGTCTGCAGTCGCGCAATCTCTTTGGTCTGCAATGCGGACTTCTTGGCCAGCCGCTCTTCGTCCCTCGCCCGCGATTCCCGATACTGGCTGTAGGTGCCCTTGTACTCGACGATCTCGCCGACGGCCTCCTCGGCAGGTCGATCGAGGTGCAGGACGCGGGTAATGGCCTCGTCGAGCAGATCGAGGTCGTGGCTGATGACCAGCAGCGCCCCGCGGTACGTTCGCAGGAACTGCAGCAGCCACATCTTGGCGTCGATGTCGAGGTGGTTGGTGGGCTCGTCGAGCAACAAGATGTCGGAGCCGGCGAACAAGATTCGTGCCAGCTCGACTCGTCGTCGCTCGCCACCACTGAGGACGCCGATCGGAAGCTCCAGTCGATCGCCGGCAAGGCCGAGGCCTGCGGCCATCGATCGGGCCTCGCTCTCGGCACCGTATCCACCGGAGGTGGCGAACTCGTCCTGCGCCCGGCTGTAACGGCTGACGTTGCGCTCGCTGGCGTCCTCCTCCATAGTGAGGCGCAGTTTCTCCAGGCGGATCAGTTCCTCGTCGATGCCGCGCCCCGACAGCACGTGGGTGATCGCGGTACGCCCGTCGAGCACCCCGGCGATGCGTGGATCCTGGGGCAGGTAGCCGAATCCGCCCTTGCGGAGGATCTTGCCGGCGGTTGATTCGAGGGCGCCGCCGAGCACTCGGAAAAGCGTGGTCTTGCCGGCCCCGTTGCGCCCGACCAGGCCGACTTTGTCGCGCGGCATCACGGTGAACGAGGCGCTGTCGATGATCTGGCGACCACCAACTTCCACCGAGAGCCCCTGGACCTGCAACATGGCCGTCCATCGTGGCGGGGAAACGGCAAGTCCGCAACGCCGCGCGTCGTACGATGGGCCGATGGAACTCGGCCTGGTCACTCCGCCGCCAAGGGTCGCGCCCGGCGGCATCGCTCGCCGCACGGCGCCGATCGTTGGTGGCTGTGCCCTGGCTGCAACTGCGGCCCTCATTGCCACCAACGACCCCGGCGTCTCCGGCTCGCGCTATCCCGGTTGCGTGTTCCATCAGGCGACCGGGCTGTGGTGCCCCGGATGCGGCCTCACACGCGGCACGTACGAGCTTCTGCACGGCCACATCGGCTCGGCCCTCAGCTACAACCTGTTCACCCCGCTGGCACTCGCCGCGATCGTTGCTGTCTGGGTTGTCTGGCTCCGTACGTCGTGGGTCGCCCAACCCATTCACGTGCCCGCGCGCACCGGCAGGATGTTGGGCATCATGCTGCCCACATTGCTGATCGTCTACGGAGTGCTGCGCAACCTCCCAACGCCAGCGCTTCGCGCGCTAGCGCCGTAGCGCTACCAAGAGTAGGCCTCGGGGGCGGTGCCTCCGGGACCCGGAAAGATCGAGTCGATGGTGGCCAGCGTGGCCTCGTCGAGCGACACATCGAGCGCACGAAGCGACGCCCCTTCGAACTGTTCCATGGTGCGTGGCCCGATGATCGGGCACGTGACGCCATCCTGGTGAAGCAGCCAGGCAAGCGCGACAGCGGCAGGGGGTTCGCCCAACTCCGCACACAGCCCTTCCCATTTCTCCAGTTGTGGTCGCACCTTCTCGATCCGCTTCAGCGCCAGCGACGACTGCCGACGCGAACTGGACTCGTTGTTCAACACGCCCCCCAACAACCCACCGGACAGCGGGCTCCAAGGGATCACACCGACGCCGTAGTCGCGGCACGCCGGCAGCACCTCGAGTTCGACCGTTCGGACCAGCAGGTTGTAGTGACTCTGCTCGCTGACCAGCCCCAGCGAGCCGCGAGCCTTGGCCCGCTCGTTGGCCTGGGTGATGTGCCAACCGGCGAAGTTGCTGCTGCCGACGTAGATGATCTTGCCCTGCTGCACCAGGGTGTCCATCGCCTGCCAGATCTCGTCCCACGGCGCGGTGCGATCGACGTGGTGCATCTGGTAGACGTCGATGTAATCGGTCTGTAAGCGGTGCAAGCTCGCCTCGCATGCGGCCCGGATGTGGCGCGCCGACAGTCGACCATCGTTCGGCCATTCCGACATCGCTCCGTAGAGCTTTGTGGCCAGCACGACTTTCTCGCGGCGTCCTTCGCCGAGTGCGAACCATCGCCCGATGATCTCCTCGGTCGTGCCGGCGCCCAAGGCTCCGCCGTAGCGGTTGGCGGTGTCGAAGAAGTTGATCCCCAGCTCGAGGGCGCGATCCATGATGGCCCGCGATTCGGGCTCGGGAGTCTCCGGGCCGAAGTTCATGGTGCCCAGGCAGAGCTCCCCGACTTGGAGTGCCGTGCGGCCCAATCGTCTGTACTTCATCGTCACATCCTCGCGCGCGTGCGCAGGATCAGGGGCCGGGCGGTGGGTCGATGGGCGGTAGCGACGCTGTCGTCGTGGGATTTCGCGGTCTCGGGATGGCCGTCGGTGGCGGAGGTTCCGTTGGCGCTGTCGTGGTAGCCGGTGGCTGGGTCGGCGGTGATGTCGTTGCCGTGGGCGCCGGCTTCGTGGTGGGAGTGCCGCCACCAGCCGTCGTGGGGGTTTGCGCCTTGACCGTGGTCGGGACGCCGACCGGCTTCGGCGGGGGCTTGTCGCTGCCGTTGACGCTTGCACCGGCGTCGTTGCTGAACGAGGTGCCGAGGCATTCGCCCTCGGGCACCGGGGCCGGGCCCATCACGCCGGCCACTGTCGAGGCCAGCACGGCTCTGCCGTCGTTGGTCAGGTGATGACCGTCGCCGCGAAGGATCGTGGCAGCATCGGCGGCGGCAATGGAGCCCCAATCGACCACGTGGACGTTGGGAAAGGCCGCACCGACGAGGGAGATGGCGTCGTTGACCTGGCGGCGATTCTCCGCGAACTCGGTCACCGTCAACAGAACCACCGGGCTCGGTGACAACCGCTCGACGATCCTCTTCAACTGCTGGAGGTAAGACGGTTGATCGCCGAGGTAGTTGGTACCCAAGAACACGTAGGCGGCATCCCACTTGGCCGCTAGCCGCTTGTCGAGCACCTCGTTCCCGAAATCGACGAACCGGCTGGGCTCGGCATCCACCTCGACCTGCCAGCCGAGCGGAACCAGGGCTTCGCACAATTCGCCGCCGTAGCGTTTTGCGGCTGAGGCGGTGATCGAGTCGCCGATCATCAGCAGTCTGTTGCCGGTGACCAGCGAGCCGATCTGTTCGGGGACCAGTGTGGTGGTCGGTCCTTCCGTCGAAGGCGCCGCTGTGTCGGTGGTGATCACCTCGGCTTCAGGGTTGCTGCCGGGCAGGATGCCGACTCCGTCAACCGTCGGGTCGCGCGTGTCGTCAGGAGCCGAGGCCGCCGCCGAGCAGGCGACCAGCAGAACGCACAGCACACTCAAGGTGACCTCGCGCCGTGCTCTCATCCCTCCATTGGACCTAGCGCCGACAGATTTCGCAAGTCGGGTTGACCAAACGTCAGGGAATCAGCCGCGCGCTCGCAGCGCGTCGCGGATCTCGGTCAACAATTCGACCTCGGTCGGCCCAGGCGCGGCGGCGTCGGCCGGCTTGCGCATCTTGTTGTACGCCTTGACCATCATGAACAGTACGAGGCCGACGATGACCAGGGAGATCGCTTGCGTCAGGACTGTGCCGATCAGGATCGTGGATTCGTTGGCCGTGCCCTCACGGACCGTGAAGCTGAGAAAGTTGTCGAGGTTCGGCTTTCCGACGATGGCTCCGATCAACGGATTGACCACATTGGCGATGAATGCGTCGATCACTCCCTTGATCGCCAAACCCAGAATGACCGCGACTGCCAGTTCGACCATGTTCCCGGTCGCGATGAACTCCTTGAACTCCCTGACAAAATTCCTCATTACCGTTCCCTCCTGAGGTTCATATCCCCGCCGGCGCAATTGAAGCAGATCGACCGGTTACCTCCGAGTTGGCACGCCCCGCCGAGGCCTCATGCGTCGGCGGCACTGGTCGCAGCACGGGCCAAGTTGCATGCATTGGAGTTCTCGACCTCCGAGGCGGCGACCTCATCGACGGGTGACAGTTGTTCACCCTTGCGCCAGGCGTCGAGATACTTCCACGGCCAGATCTCGCCTCGACGCACAGCCCACTCGATGCCGTCGCATGGCCAGGAGATGCCGAAGTGAGTGTGACACGCCGACTTGCGGGCGTTGCCGGTCTGGCCCATGACACCGAGCGGGGCACCGGCATAGACCACATCGCCTCGCTGCACGTCGACGGATTCAAGGTGGGCGAAGTAGTAACGCACACCGTCGTCGCCGAGCATCGACACGTACTTCCCGCCCCGCGTCGCCGGATCGTCGGTTTCTGAGACCCATGGATCAACCACCCGCGTCTGCTGGATCGTTCCGCCGATCGGAGCGACCACGCTGGCACCGCACCCGAACACGTCGGTGGCCGGGTAGTCGTGGTGCCGTCGGCTGTAGCTGACCTTCGTTCCTGCGAACGGGAACACATAGAGCAGCGGCCTGGGCGTGGTCGTGGTCGTCGCTGCCGTCGTCGTGACCTCGACGGTGGACCGCGGCAGCGCCACGTCGGTCGAGGTCACCGCCGGCACCGTGACGGGATCGCTGGCCCTCGTCGCATCGGCACCCGTCGAGCAGCCGGCGATCAAGGCACAGGCAACGATCGCGTTCCGCACGGCAGGCATCATTGGCCAGCCTGTCACGAGCGATCTACCGTTGCATGTGATGAAGCGCTTCGGGTGCGTCGTGATCGGCGTCGCCCTGCTGGCCGCAGGGTGCAATGTCGACGAGGGTTCGACCGCGACACAATCGCTGCCGCCGCTGGGCACGCCCAGCAACACCGTTCCGTCGACGCCTGTCACCACGGCGGCAGTCTCGGCCGAGCCGCTGGTGGCGGCGACCAGCACGATCGCGTTGCCCGGTGGCGCGTGCGTGTTCTCGGCGCCTTCACCGGCCGCTGCGGTCACCTTCGAAGTCGGCACACGCCTCTACACCGTCAGCCCGGGCAGCGCCGCCACCAGTTGCCTCACGGAACTGACGCTCGACAACGTCGGGCCTCTCCAGTGGTCGCCGGTCGGCGACCGGGTCCTTTTGAACTCGGTGACGGTCTTCGACGGCACCCAGGCCCTCCCCAGCGGGTACTTCTCGACCAATACCAGAGTGACGTGGTCGTACCCGACTGGCAAGGCGCTGATTGCCCCCGCCGTCGCCGACGACCATCTGCTGTGGCGCACGGCCGGCCAGCCCGAGACGCGCACGGATATCAGCTTCCTCGAGCGGACCGACGTCGCCGCATACCACCCAGCCGGAAAGAACATCTTCGCCGCCGGCCAATCCATCGATGGCACTGCCGGGTTGTTCGTAGCCGGCAATCGCGGCGAGAACCCCCGCCTCATCGCCCAGCTCGACCAGCCGGCCACTGCAATCACCGAGATCGACCCCGACCCGTCGGGATCGCGGGTGTATTTCGTGCACGATCACCGCAACGGCACGTTCCACGTTCATGCCCTCGATCTCCCGGCACTGACACTGACCGACGTCACCCAGGCGGTCGAACCGATCGCCAAGCTCACCGTTGGCAACGCAGCCAATGCGGCGATCGCCTGGCGCACTGGCGCATGTACCGGCGTCACCCGCACGCAGATGGCCAACGCCGGGGTCGTGGTGGACCAACCGGCGGCCTTCGCGGCCATGTCGACCGAACCAGTCGGCTGGCTGGACCCTCAGCAAATGGTGTTGTCGGTCAGGACCTCAGGCTGCACAGGGCCGAGCGATCTGTGGCTGTGGAACATCACCACCTCGGCGGCGACGCCTCTGGTGGCGGGCGTCGACAATGCCGCCATTCGCTCGGTGCTGGCATCGTTCGGCGAGCTACCTGGAGACATCAGCAACGCGGCGCCTGGTTGATGACGGTCATCCGTGACTCGGTCGAGTCACAACGATCACGACTCGCCATCACCCGGGTGACGCTCGAGTTCCTCGAACCGGTCGATCAACCGGAGCGACGGGAACGCGAACCACCAGACTCCCACGACCGCGATGGTTCCCACACCGCCTCCGATCACCGTGGCCGACGTGCCGAACGCCTGCGCAACCATGCCGCTCTCGAAGGCGCCCAGCTCGTTCGAGGCCCCGATGAACACCGACTCGACGGCCAGCACTCTGCCGCGTTTCTCGTCGGGAGTGACCAGCGGTACGAGTGAACCGCGGATGAACACGCTGACCATGTCGGCTGCCGACAGGACGACGAGGGCCAGGAACGCGACGATGTAGTTGCGCGTGATGCCGAGGATCACCGTGAAGATGCCGAACACCGCGACGACACTCAGCAGCGTCTTGCCAACGTGACGACGCACCGGCCGGGCAGCCATCACCAGCGCCATCGCCGCCGCGCCGAATCCGGGCGCGGCGCGCAACCATCCGTAGGCGACATCGCCTACCCCCAGTCGATCTTTGGCGATGACTGGAATCAGAGCGACCGCGCCACCGAACAGGACCGCGAAGAGATCGAGAGCAATAGCGGCCAGCAGCACGGGGGTGCGTCGGATGAACCGCAATCCTTCGACGGCCGTCCGCAGCGTTGGCCGGTTGTCGGGATCGGGCGGCGGCGGCTCGCGAAAAAAGGTTTGCACCGACAACACCAGCGCGCTCGAGAAGATCAGGACGGTCGCGCCGAGGTACGCCACCCACGGATCGATGGCATACAGGAACCCACCGATCGCCGGACCAACGATGATCGCCCCGGTCCAGACGGCGGAGTACAGGGCGATCACCTTGGGGAGCGAACCGGTCGGGGCCACCATCGGCGGCATCGATCGCATCGCCGGAGCTTGAAATGCTCGAGCGATTCCGAACGCGAAGGCGATTCCGAACAGCGGCATGACTGAGGTCGGTTTCGTGAGCGCATAGAACATCAGCGCAGCCGATGTGACCACCTCGGCGCTGACGGTGATCAGTGCGATTGCTTTGCGGTTGAAGTGATCGGCGACCGAGCCGGTCACGAGCACGAGCATCACGATCGGCAGAAACTCGGCAAGGCCCATCCAACCGAGGTCTGACGTGCGACCGGTGATGTCGTAGGCCTGCTTCAACAGCGCCGTCGCCTGCAACGCGATGCCGGAGTACAAGATGCCGTTGCTGATCAGCAGTCGGCGAACAGGGATGACCTGCCAGATCTCCCGAGTTGTCAGGGACGGAGGGACTGCTTGCGAGGTCGACACAACGAACCGCCACCCTAATTGCACGTGCTACACAAGGCCCCATGGGTTCCATGACGGCATTGGGCTTGCTCGCGACCGAGACCCGATGGCTCGACGCCACCAATCAAGCAGCCATGGTTCGCCGCGGCGACGTGTCGGCGATCGAGCTGCTCGACGCCGCGATCGAGCGGATCGAGTCGATCGATCCGGCGCTCAACGCGGTGATCATTCGATGGTTCGACGAGGCCCGCGATGCCACAACTCGACTCCCCGCTGGACCATTTCGAGGCGTGCCGTTTCTGCTGAAGGATCTGTGGGCGCACTACGCGGGGCAACCGCTGACCAACGGTTGCCAAGCGCTGCGACGTGACCTGCCGAGGTCACCGACCGACACCACGCTGGTGGCCCGCTTCCGGCATTCCGGCCTCAACATCGCCGGCCGGACGAACAGCCCCGAGTTCGGCAGCCTGCCGACCACCGAGCCGCTGGCCTGGGGAGCAACCCACAACCCGTGGAACCTCGGCCACTCGCCAGGCGGTTCCAGCGGAGGCGCGGCGGCCGCTGTCGCTGCGGGACTGGTGCCTTTTGCCCACGCCAGCGACGGCGGCGGATCGATCCGCATCCCTGCCTCGTGCTGCGGATTGGTGGGCCTCAAGCCGTCGCAAGGACGGATCACGCTGGGCCCATTTCGCGACGAGAGCAACCTCGGCGTCGAACTTTGCGTCAGTCGCACCGTGCGCGATACAGCAGCACTGCTCGACGCGGTGCACGGCCCCGGCGTCGGCGACACCGTCATCGCACCGACGCCCGAACGACCGTACGTCGACGAGCTCGGCGCTGACCCCGGGCGGCTTCGCATCGGATTGCTCGACGCCCATCCGCTGGGCGGGGAATTGCACGACGACTGCCGCGAGGCCGTTCGAGCCGTGGCCGCGCTGCTCGAGTCGCTGGGCCACCACGTCGAGCACGGGTTCCCAGCTGCCCTCGGCAATCGCGACTTCGGGCGTCGATTCTCGGCACTGTGGAGCACCAACATGGGTGTCACCGTCAGCCGCATCGAGTCCCAACTCGGCCGGCCGCTGCTCGACGACGACATCGAGCCCGTCAACAGTGCCCAGGTGGCGTTCGCCCGTCATGTCACCGCTGTCGACTACGCCCTCGCGTTGGCTGCGACCGTCGAGTTCCGTCGAGCCGTTCAATCGTGGTGGACGGATGGCTGGGACCTGTTGCTGACCCCGACGCTCGCCGAGCCACCCACCGCGTTGGGAGCGTTCGCCAACGACGTCCACGCCCCTATGAAACCGATGATCAGGGCGGCCGCCTACGTGCCGTTCACGCCGGCATTCAACTCCAGCGGGCAGCCGGCGATCACCCTTCCACTGCATTGGAGCAGTGCCGGGATGCCGATCGGCGTGCAGTTGGTGGCCGCGTACGGCCGGGAGGACGTTCTGGTCAGGGTTGCCGCCCAGCTCGAGGTGGCGCAGCCGTGGGCACATCGGCACCCGCCCATCTGAACCGGCCGATTTGACGGGCCGAATTTCGACTGTCGAAGGCGGTCTATTCCGGTTGTGTGACGAATAGTGCAGTTTCGAGAAATCTCGCCGAAAGTGAATCCAAACGGCCCCTCGAAACGTCTATATGAAGGTGAACGCGATGCACAGCCCATCTTCCTCTTCTCTGGCCACGTCGATGGCTGATTCCCGGCCCACGCCAGCGACGTTGATCCTGTTGGCGTTGAAGGCCGGTGCCGCCGCGGCGCTGGTCGCTGCACTGCTTGCCGGCCGCGTTTCCGAGCCGGTGATCGTCGTCGGCGTAATCGTTGTTGCCTCGCTGATCGGCTGGCACCGCACCCAACTGATGCCGGCCAGGGTTCGCTCGCAACACCGCTTCACAGTTGTGTCACGATGCGGCGATGGGTTCGTCACGATCGACTCCTCAGGTGCGCGTCGCGTCGCTCGGCGCTTGGTGTTCGACAGCCCCTCGAACTGAACCAGAACGCGTCCGTGGGTAGCGGCCCGCGCATCCGCATCGGCTTTGCCCTCGGCACGCGTACACGCCTCAACGACCACGGCTTCGGAACCGTTGTCGATGCACTCGAAGGTCTTGGCTTCGACAGCTTGTGGCTCAGCGAACGAATCGGCGGCGATGCACCCGATCCACTCGTCGGTATGGCGTTTGCCGCCGGACGCACGACCAAGCTGAAGTTCGGGATGAGCGTCATGGTGTTGCCGGGCCGCAACCCCGTCGTGCTCGCCAAGGAACTGGCCACCTTGGACCGTCTGTCCAACGGCCGATTGCTGCCCGCCTTCGGGCTGGGCGTCGCCGATCCACACGAGCAGCAGGCGTTCGGCGTCGAGCGCGGGGCGCGCGCCAAGTTGTTCGACGAATCGCTCGCCGTGCTACGCGGTGCCTGGGCGCCGGGCACATTGACGCACCACGGCGACCACTTCGATTACGACGACCTGCGCGTCCTGCCAAAGCCGCTGCAGGAACACCTTGATGTGTGGCTCGGCGGCATCGCTGCATCGGAGTTGCGGCGCGTGGCGCGCCTGGCCGACGGATGGCTGCCGAGTTTCGTGACTCCCGACGACGTGGCGCGCGGTCGCGAGACGATCGAGGCGGCGTTGGTCGAGCACGACCGCAGCATCGACGAAGACCACTATGGCGCGTTGATCCCGTACTCCCTGACCCCCGTACCTCAGTCGGTCATCGACGTGTTGGCAAAGCGTCGCCAGGACCTCACCGACCCGTCGGTGCTTGTGCAGCAGGGTTGGGACGCGCTGATGTCGACCATCGACAAGTTCGTCGCTGTGGGCACGAGCAAGTTCGTGATTCTGCCCATCGTCGAGCCGTCATCGCCGCTGCTGTGGGTGGAACATCTCGAGCAAGCCGCCCCGATCGTGCTGGCTCGGCAGTCCTGAGCCGCCCCGCGAGGCGCCCCTCGGCGACCGGATTCACATCGACCGATGAACGACCGCACACCGCCGGCGAGGCATGATCACTGTTGACTTCGTGCCGAGAGGACAAGCCGTGCCCCCAGCGCAGCCGTTACCCGATGACCCCATTGATCTTGCTCATGCCAGCTGGCGAGGCCAAGGCTGGGCAGAAGCAGCCGACGGAATGGCCGTTGTCACCTCCATCATGCGCGTGCAACAAGTGCTGCTGGCGCGTGTCGAGACCATCCTCAGGCCGCTGGGGTTGACATTTGCGCGCTACGAAGTGTTGATGCTGCTGCGCTTCAGCCGCAAGGGATACCTGCCCGTCGGCAAGATCGGCGAGCGGTTGCAGGTGCACCCGGCCAGCGTCACCAATGCCGTGCAACGGCTCGAACAGGACGGTTTCGTCAGCAGAACGGCAAATCCGGTCGACGGTCGCAGTGTGCTCGCCGAGATCACGCCCCGCGGCAAGCGGCTGACCGAGGAAGCGTCGGCGAAGCTCAATGCCCACGTCTTTTCGATCGTACCGATCCCGCCCGCGGAGCAACGCGAGGTCTATTCGGTGCTGAAAGGCATGCGACGCGCCTTCGGAGATTTCCGCTGAACTACAACAATGCTTTGACTTCCAAATAAACTGCTTGGATGCCCACCAATCGTGAGCTCTGGGAGCAGTCGTTTGCCGAGTCGCGGGTGCGCGACGTCGATTACATGACGATGTCGGGTATTCCGTTGGAGCCGGTATACGGACCCGACGACGGCTCCGGGGACTATCCGGGCCAGTATCCGTACACGCGTGGGCCGTATGCGTCGATGTATCGGTCGAAGATGTGGACGATGCGGATGTTCGCCGGTTTCGGCACGGCGGACGACACCAACTGGCGGTTCAAGGAGATCATCAAGTCCGGCGGCGATGGTTTGTCGACTGCGTTCGACATGCCGACGTTGTTGGGGATCGATTCTGATCATCCGATGGCGCTGGGCGAGGTCGGGCGGTGTGGTGTGGCGGTCGACTCGTTGGCCGACATGGAAGACCTCTACGCGGGTATCGATCTCGACAAGACGACAACGTCGATGACCATCAATTCGCCGGCCGCTGTGATCATGGCGATGTACGTCGCCCAGGCCGAGAAGGCGGGTGTGAATCGTGCTCGGCTCGGTGGCACGCTTCAGAACGACATCTTGAAGGAGTACCAGGCGCAGAAGGAGTTCGTGTTCCCGCCACGTCCGTCCATGCGATTGGTGCGCGACACGATCCGGTTCGCGGCGGAACAGATGCCGCGTTGGCATTCGATCTCGATCTCGGGCTACCACATTCGCGAGGCCGGATCGTCTGCGGTCGAGGAGTTGGCGTTCACGCTGGCCAACGGCTTCGCATACGTCGAGTTGGCGATGCAGGCGGGGCTGCCGGTTGATTCGTTTGCGCCGCGGTTGTCGTTCTTCTTCAACGCTCATATCGACTTCTTCGAAGAGATCGCCAAGTACCGCGCTGCCCGGCGGATCTGGGCGCGCTGGTTGCACGATCGCTATGGCGCCAAGCTGGAGCGCTCGATGCAGTTGCGGTTCCACACCCAGACCGCAGGTGTGTCGCTGACGGCGCAGCAGCCCGAGGTCAATATCGTGCGCACCGCGATCGAGGCGCTGGCTGGCGTCTTGGGTGGCACGCAGTCGCTGCACACCAACTCGATGGACGAGGCCATGGCTCTGCCGACCGAGCGAACCGCACGCATCGCTTTGCGCACGCAGCAGGTCATCGCCCACGAGACCAACGTCGCTCATGTCGCCGACCCGCTCGGCGGTTCGTGGTATGTCGAGCACCTCACCGACGAGGTCGAGCGCCAGGCTGAAGAGCTGTTCGCGTATCTCGACGAGTTGGGTGGCGGCTCGATGCTCGAGGGCGCTATCAAAGGCATCGAAGACAACTGGTTCCAGGGCAAGATCGCCGACAGCGCCTACGACCTCGAGCGGCGGTTCAACACCGGCCGGCGGATCATCGTCGGGGTCAACGGATTCACCGAGGGCAGCGAGGAATCACAGATTCCGCTACTGCAGATCACCAACGAAGACGAGACCCGCCAACTCAAGCGTCTCGAACAGGTGCGCCACACCCGCGACCAGGCAGCCGTCGATGCCGCCCTGCGACGTATCGAAGCCGAGGCCGCCGACCCGGAGGTCAACCTCATGCCCGGCTTGATCGACGCCGTCAGCGTCTACGCCACCCTCGGCGAAGTGATGGCTTCGCTGGGAACCGTGTTCGGCCGCCACGTCGAAGTGCCCACCATATGATTCCGAACACGATGGCAATCTGATGTCGCAGCGAATCCTCATCGCCAAAGTCGGCCTCGACGGCCACGACCGCGGCATCAAAGTCGTCGCCCGCATCCTGCGCGACGCCGGCTACGAGGTGATCTACACCGGCCTGTTCCAAACCCCGCAGACCGTTGCAGCAGCCGCCGTCGACGAAGACGTCGACGCCATCGGCCTGTCGATGCTGTCCGGCGCACACATGACACTCGCTCCCCTGGTCGTCGCCGAAACACGCGCACGCGGCGTCGACATCCCGGTGATCGTCGGCGGGATCGTGCCAGAACCCGACATCGCCAAACTCAAACAAGCCGGCATCGCCGCCGTTCTCACCCCCGGCGCAACGTCCGCCCAGATCGTCGCCGAAGTCGCTGCCGCGTTGGCCGCCGCTGCCAACGTGTGAGCGCACAAACCCTCCGCGCCCCTCAGGTCGCCAAGCACAGGGTGAGTCAGTCGAGGGTCGAGGGGTCAGCTAAGAGGTCGGCGATTGTCTTGCAGAAGGCCGCCGCCGGAGCACCGTCGATCACGCGGTGGTCCCAAGTGAGGCTGAGGGTGAGCCGTTTGGTCGTGCCGACCACGCCATCGACAACCGTGACGTCGTCGCGGAGACGGCCAACGCCAAGGATCGCCACGTTCGGCGGGTTGATGACAGGCGTGAAGGCATCGACCCCGAACATCCCCAGCGCACTCACCGAGAGCGTGCCGCCTTCCAGTTCGTCGAGTTTCAACGATCCTGTGCGGGCCGCGTCGGCCAGACGCGTGGTCTCGCCGGGCCCGATCAGCCACGACAGCAGTCATGTCGGCATCCATCCCGAGCGTCAGTTGAGCCATCTGGCGCAGTGAGGCGTGCATGCGCTT
The DNA here is from genome assembly GCA_031412355.1 of Ilumatobacteraceae bacterium. GTDB lineage: Bacteria > Actinomycetota > Acidimicrobiia > Acidimicrobiales > Ilumatobacteraceae > JAENVT01. The sequence continues at coordinate 20,296 of JANOCR010000143.1, forward strand.
GGCGATGGTGGCGCGCATTCCCGACATGCGGATCATGCGGGTCGGCGGCTGCGACGCCGGCGCCAGTTCAGGAGGCGGCTGCTCGACCGCCGGTGCCGGGGATCCGCCGAACGCCGTGGGGCACCAACATCCCCATCGAGCGCCGTGTCGCGGCCGAGCGCGAGACCAACG
>JANOCR010000144.1:0-43894 GCA_031412355.1 Ilumatobacteraceae bacterium
CCGCGGCACCATCTCCAGTGACGCCGCCAATGGGAATGGGAATGGCAATGACAGTGGCTGCTGGAACCCCCTGCAACGGTCGCTCGCCATCGGCAGCGAACTCGTCACCGTCGGCTTCACTGAGATGCAGTTCAGCGACCGAGCCTCGCTGGCCACCCGCGACGCCGTGCACTGGGGCGACCCCGAGCAATACGGCTGCTACTGGTACGGCTGACCCGTTCGCCGTTCCCGGCCCCATGCGCGCTGGTCTGGCCCGCTCGGTCTTCCGGCGTTTGTGAGCTGCGGCCCCGTATCGGGGCGTGAGTCATCAAACGCACCCCCGGCCAACCAGCGTTTGAGAGCTGCGGCCCCGTATCGGGGCGTGAGTCATCAAACGCACGCCGGTGTTCCGGTTTCGAGCCGTGACTGTGGATCCGTGTGGGTGATGAACCGCGGGCGGCTTGATTCACGGCGGGCGGCGGTAGGGTCCCGGATGCGGAATGGAGGCAGGGTGCAACCGATGAAGCGTGTAGTTGCCCTCAGCCTTGCCGCGCTCGTGGTTGCCGGATGCGGCGGCGACGAGGGGTCCGCACCGACCACCGCTGCCGTGACCGTGACGACTCCGGTTGCCGATACGACGATCGCCACCACCACGCCCCCGCCGAGCTCCAGTTCGAGTACGACGGTCGTGGCCACGACCCTGCCGGCAACCACAACGACAGTCCCCACCGAAGACCTGATCAAACAAGCCGTCCAGGACTACGCGACCGCCTATCACCTATGTGGCGAGAAGCCCGCCGAGTGTGTACCCGAGAGCTTCACCGCAGTTCAGGGGCGATCGCGCTCGACTGTTACAGATTTTGTAAACGGGTTGATGGACGAGGGTCTGTACTTCTCAGCGGACACGAGGGGCTCGTACCTTGTCGCAGAGTCCACAATCCTCGAGTCGGCAAGCGAGGCAACCGCCGTCTTCTGCGTCTTCGATGCTGGAACTGTGCTCGGTCCCGTCGGCCCGGATGGATTGCCCACCGTGGTAAACGACCAGATTCTGAGTCTCAGAAACGAGTATTACCTCTTCTATGAGAACGGATGGCTCGTAGGCGAGAAACGAGAGTTGGAACGCGTCGGCGAGGGAAGCCATTGTCCGCCAGCCGCTTAGCCATCGTCGTTTGCACAACTCTTCTGCTGGCGTACGGAAATGTCGAGGCTGCGGAGACTGGGGGCGACAACACTCCTGGCACGGGCGGGCAGGCGCAGATTTCTACTTGGGTGATTGGGGCTATCAACGGAGGGGTGAGTCGGCCGTCGGGTGCTAGCTCGTGCAGTCCTTGGGCGATCTTCGACGGGTCGACCACGGAGATTGCCGGCGCGCCGACGGCGATCAATCCGGCGACGGGGCAGGTCTCGACGATCTACTTCCGGCTGTGCGGTTCGACCTACCAATACGTGTACGTCGGGCCACACTCCCCAACCGACGTCGCTCGCGTCGCGTACCAGAAGGTGGCGTCATTGGTGCCACGACCCGAGGTCACGTTCTCGCCGCCGGTCGACAAGATGATCGTCAACTTCGAGACGTGGCTCGGCATCACGCCGAGCGATCCGATCAGCGCGACCGCGACGATTCCGGGGCTCTCGGCGACGGTGACGGCACAGGCGACCGACATCGAATGGGCCACCGGATCGCAGGTCGAAGGCGACACCACGACGATCACCTGTCAGCCGTGGGGCTCGAGCGAATCGGCGCAGAACGGTTGCGCGTGGACTCCCGCCTATCCGTCGGTCGAAAAGGTGACCGGCACCAGCGATCAGCGATACCACGGCACAGTCACGATCATCTGGCAGGTGTCGTGGCAGGCGTCGAACGGCGCCGGCGGTTCACTCGCCGACCTACGCACGACCACCGCGGTCGCGATGGGCGTGCAGGAGATCCAGACCATCGGCGGCTAGCAATCCCAGGTGTTCCGCCTTTCGTCAGCCGCTGCTCATCTCTGTGGTGATGAACCCCACACCGCGCAAACGTCACCTCATCCCACTCGCCGCTGCGATGCTCGCAATGGGGAGCTGCGGAGGTGCCGAGGCGACAATCTTGACGACCGCCGTGGCCCCCGACGACCCGATCGTGACGGATTCGTCTCCGAACTCGATCTTGTACGTCATGAGCGAAGTGCCGTGTCCTTCGACACCTCCCATGACTCTGTGATCCAGCCCTTGACGACCTCGTCGATGTCGTCGGGGCCGCGAACGTTGACGACGTGATACACGATGCGGCCCGCCGGGATGGGCTTGCGTGAGATGCGACGATCGCGCACCGTGCGTGGCAGGAACAAGCCCAACGCGACCCACTTCGTCATCGGCCGCAACTGCAGTACGCGTACTCCTTCCCGCTTGAAGAAGATGCCTACTGACACCGGTTCCAAGAAGGGCTCACCGAGCGTGCGGAGGTGGGCGATCACGGCATCGAACACCGGGCGCTCGAAGCTCGGTCCGGTGCTGAAGTACTGCTCCAACGTCATTGCCGGCGCACATTCGTGGCCTTGCCGATTGCGCCCGAACTGGCGCTGGCACTGCGGACACGTCCACGTCACGACACCACCGTATTCCCCGTGAATGTGGGACAACACAACGACTACCCTCGCCCCCATGGCCGATGTTGCCTTCAAGGATCTGTGCATCGACGTGACCGCCGGCGATGGCCGTCCCGCAGCGGTCGCCGCGTTCTGGAGCGCGGCGTTGGATCAACCGATCAACACTCACGACGGCAAAGGGTTCAGTCTCGATCCACCCGCTGGCGGCGAGAAGAACCGCGTCGTGTGGCTGTGCGAGGTGCCCGAGCCGATCGCCGGCAAGAGCCGCGTGCACATCGACATCCATGTTCTCGACGGCGACCCAACGCCGCTGCTGGCGGTCGGTGGCACGATCGAACGCACCAAAGGCGGCGACATCGAATGGCACATCGTCGACGACCCCGATGGCGTGCCGTTGTGCGTGTTCGCCCCGCATCCCGCTGCACCCACTTTGCTCGGTCCGTTCGAGTTGGTGGTCGACGCGGTCGACCCGTCGGCCATCGCCGGTTGGTGGGCCGAACGAACCGGTGGCACCGTGGGTGGGCGCGACAGCTCGCCCCACGTGTGGATCGAAGGTGCCGCCGGGTTCCCCTACATGTTCTGGGTCTTCCAACCCGTGCCGGAACCGAAGACCGTGAAAAACCGGGTGCACTGGGACGTGAAGCTGGTCGATACCACGATCGATGGGCTCGTTGCCGCTGGCGCCACACTGCTGCGACCGAAGGACGACGAGATCCGCTGGTGGGTGATGGCCGACCCCGAAGGCAACGAGTTCTGCGCGTTCGAGTAGGCGCGTAGCTCAGCGAATGGAGATCAACGGGTCGTCGGCGACGCGACTCTCGATACCGGAGGGGCCGACGGGCAGGCCGCCGCGGATCGTGACACGTCGCACCCGCCGCTCGGACGTGCCGTAGTCGTCGACGGCGTAGTGCATGGTCGCCCGGTTGTCCCAGATGACCACGTCGCCGTCACGCCACCGGTGCCGCAACACGAACTCGGGCTGCGTCATGTGTTCGTACAGGGTGCGCAGCAGGCCATCACTCTCGACGCGCGACACGCCGACTATGTGTGATGTGAAACCGGGGTTGACGAACAGGTTGGGCCGGCCGGTTGTGGGATGAACCCGAACGACGGGATGGATGACCGGCGGCACCTTCCTCGAATCGTCGAGCAGTTGTTGGGCATCTTCTCGATCGAGCGCCGAATCGAAGGGTTCGCCCCAATAGGCCAGCGGCGAGATGCGATGGACCGCTTCGAGTTGGTCGACCATGGCGCGAAGCGGCGCGGCAAGACGCTCGTAGGAGGTGCGGGTATCGGCAAACATCGTGTCGCCGCCCCACTGCGGTGTCGCATCGCCGACCAGAACCGAGGCCGCAGGAGGGGTCGCCACGAACGTGACGTCGGTGTGCCAACGAGCGTTGCGACCACCTTTCGCGCCATCCTGCTCGAGGATCTCGGGAAAGTCGGGATGGCCCGGGATCACCGGATGCGCCGGCGTGGGCTCACCCAATGCCCGCGCCAACTCGACCTGCTCGGCGTGGGTGAGGTGTTGGTCACGCAACACCAGCAATCGATGATCCTCCAGCAGAGACGAAAGCCAGGCGGAGTCAATGCCGTCGCGGGCGTGCGCACCGCAGAGCTCGGCACCGAACACGCCGGTGATCGGAGTTTCTGCCCAAGTTGTGGCGGTGTTGGTCATCGTGCCAAGCATGCCATCCACCTTCCGCGGCCGATTCATCATGGTTTTAGTCTTAGGTCTAAAGACGACTAAAGACTGCCGACTTATAGCCCATTGCAAGCCCTGCGCAAGTCGACGCACCATGCGACTAGAGGCTTAATGCCTCTTCTTCACAAGAGGACGGGAACCACTTCGCACAAGTGGCTGATCGGAAGACAACACCCGTCAGCCAGCACTTTTGTCGCGGGCGTGCTGCCGTCACAAACAGAACCGAGGGACGGATGAAAGCTCACAAGACAACACGCTGGCGTGGATTGGCGATGGCCGCGATCGTCGGCCTGACCGCATGCGGCTCGTCGGCCGCGGCCGATCACGTCGACCACCCGTTGGGCGCTGCGAACAGTGCGAACGTTGCCGGCGCAGGACGGGCGTGCCCCGGCAAGACGCGCACCTACTTCATCGCCGCAGACGAGGTGCAGTGGGATTATGCACCCAGTGGCACGAACCTGATCACAGGCGAGCCATTCGACGACGACGCCAACGTTTTCGTGGCACCAGGGCCGGACCGAATCGGCAGCGTGTATACGAAGTCGCTGTACCACGAGTACACCGACGCGACGTTCACCACGCAGAAGGCACGGCCCGCCAAGTGGCAACACCTTGGACAGCTCGGCCCAGCGATCTCGGCCGAGGTCGGCGACACCATCAAGGTGGTCTTCAAGAACAAGACCAGCTTCCCAGCGAGCGTGCACCCTCATGGCGTGTTCTACACCAAGGCAGGCGAGGGCGCCTCGTACGCGGATGGCACCAGCGGCGCAGACAAGGCCGACGACGCGGTCGAAACCGGAGGCACGTTCACCTACGTGTGGAAGGTGCCAGAGCGCGCCGGGCCCGGACCGATGGAAGGCAGTTCGACGATGTGGATGTATCACTCGCACGTCGACGAAGCAGCCGACACCAACGCCGGCCTGATGGGACCGATGATCATCACCAGGTGCGGTCAGGCACGGCCCGATGGATCACCCGCCGATGTCGATCGGCAGTTCGTCACGAACTTCAGTGTGATGGACGAGAATGCGAGCCTGTGGCTCGACACGAACATGTCGACACTGGCTGAAGCACCATCGCCCGACGATGAAGGTTTCATCGAGAGCAACCTGATGCATGCGATCAACGGATACGTCTACGGCAACCTCCCCGGGTTGACGATGCGCACAGGCGAACGAGTGCGTTGGTACGTGATGGCGATGGGAACCGAGGTCGACCTGCATACACCTCACTGGCACGGCAACACCGTCGTCACGGAAGGCATGAGAGCCGACGTCGTGTCGCTTCTTCCAGCAACCATGCTGACCGCCGACATGCAACCGGACGCCCCCGGCACGTGGATGTTCCACTGTCACGTCAACGATCACATCACTGCCGGGATGCTGGCGCTCTACACCGTGACGCCATGACCCGCTGACGCCGATCACAGAACATGGTCTGCGGCGTGATAGCTGTTGTGCGTGACAATCACCACGCCGCGGACCATGAGGGCTGTCCTGCTGACGAAACACGGCGGCTTCGATTGCCTCGAACTGCGCGACGACGTCACCGTGCCGCAGCCGGCCGCCGGGCAGGTGCTGGTGAAAGTGGCGGCGGCCGGTGTGAACAACACCGACATAAACACACGCATCGGGTGGTACGCGCCAGACATCGCCGACACCGCACCGGCAGACGGTGACTCGGCGATTGCGACAGCACGCGCCGACGTGAGCTGGTCCGGCGAAGTCCCGACGTTCCCTCGAATCCAGGGCGCCGATGCATGCGGTCGCATCGTGTCGGTCGGCGCCGGTGTCGATGCCGGCCGGATCGGCCAACGGATCATTGTCGACCCGGTCTTCCACGACCCCACCGGCTCGCAGGCAGGACCGATCTACTTCGGTTCGGAAGTCGACGGTGCGTTCGCCGAATTCACGGTCGTGCCGTCGTCACATGCGGTGCGAGTGGACTGCTCCTGGACCGATGTGGAGTTGGCGTCGATTCCGTGCTCGTACTCGGCAGCCGAGAACATGCTGTCGCGCACGCGAGTCGTCGCCGGAGAAACGGTGGTGGTGACCGGTGCGTCGGGTGGCGTGGGTTCTGCGGCCGTGCAGCTCGCCAAGCGGCGCGGTGCGTATGTTGTGGCGCTGGCCGCATCGGCCAAGCACGACGAGGTGAAGGAGCTGGGGGCCGACGTGGTGTTGCCACGCGATGGCAACCTGGCAGCGCACCTCGGACGCAAGTCGGTCGACGTTGTGATCGACGTGGTCGGCGGGCACGCGTGGGGACAACTGATCGACGTGCTGCGACCCGGCGGTCGGTATGCCACGAGCGGCGCCATCGGCGGACCGTGGGTCGAACTCGACCTGCGGACGCTGTACCTGAACGACCTGACGTTGTATGGATGCACCGTGCTCGACGCCCACGTCTTCACCGATCTGGTGGGCCACATCGAACGCGGCGAGATCCGACCAGTCGTTGCCGCAACATTTCCCTTGCAGGACATCGTCGCTGCTCAGCGTCTATTCCTGACGAAGCAGCACGTGGGAAAGATCGTTCTCCAGGTCGCTGCCGACTAACCGTGCAACACCCCCTTGCAATAGTGGGGTAATGAAGTTGGTGGACGTGCAGAGCCTGGTTGGACGGGTCGCAGCGATAGATGCCGACTGCGCGGAATGGGGCGTGTTGCAGACCGCGGTCGGTGATCTGCGCCGGCTGAAATCATGGGTCGAAGGCCGCGAGGTGGCGTTCGCCCGCTCGATCGCGAAGGTGTCGTCGTACCCCGAGAAATCTCTGGCTGAGGCCGGATGCACAACGTTGCGTCAGGCCGAACAGGTGCTGCATCGCGCCGACACCGCCTATGCGGTTCCTGAGTTTGGTACGTCGCTGGATGCCGGTCGGGTTTCCGGTGAGCATGTCGATGTGTTGACGCGCACGTTGGGCCAACTCGAGCCTGCCGTCCGTGCCAAGTTGATCGAGAACGCGCCAAGCCTGCTGCCGATCGCCGAACACGTGGCCGCCGACGAGTTCGCTCGAGCGTTGCGAGCCGAGGCACGTCGATTGGAACGTGACGGTGACGGGCTCGAACGCTTGGAGCGCCAACGACGGGCAATTCGGTTCAACACCTGGATCGACAAGCAGACCGGGATGGGTCGCTGGTCGGCCACCTGGGACCCTGAGACGATGTTGAGGCTCGAGGCCCGTATCGACGCCCAGGTCGAGGTCCTATTCCACGACGCCCAGCCCGCCGGCTGCCCGAGCGATCTGATCGAGAAGCAGTCGTACTTGCGTGCTCACGCCATGCTGGCGTTGTTGGATGGCCAGGGAGTACGGCTGGGCAAGCCCGAACTCATCGTGGTCGAGGATCACACGGACCTCCAACCAGACGGTCAGCCGACGATCGACTACGGACTCGATGTCGATCTTCCCCGCAGCGTCGTGGACGAGCTACGCCGAACCGCCAACGTGTACACCATCACAGTCCGAAACGGCGTCGTGCTGCGAGCGCCGGGTGTGCTGAACCTCGGGCGCACGACTCGGCTCGCCAATCGGGCGCAGCGGCGGGCGTTGCAGGCCCTGTACGCGACGTGTGCGATCCCCGATTGCCGCGTGCGGTACAGCCGCACCAAGTTGCACCACGTCGTCTGGTGGCAGCACGACGGCTGTTCCGACCTCGACAACTTTCTGCCCGTGTGTGAACTGCACCACCAGAAGATTCACAACGGCGGCTGGGCGGTCAGCCTGGGACCGAACCGCCAGTTGACGATCAAGTTCCCCGATGGATCGATCATGACCACCGGCCCACCCATGCGTGGCGCTTCATGAAGGCCGCAGCGAGCTCAGCAGATCAAACACATTCGAAGGGGACGGGTACGCTGGCGCGCATGCCTTGGGGTGACGATTCCGACGACGCTCGATTGCACGGCACGTCGATCGCCGACAGCGTGCTCGACCTGGTCGGCAACACGCCGCTCGTGCGCTTGAAGCGCACCAGCGAGATCCACGGCATCGAGTGTGTGCTGGCAATGAAGATGGAGACCACCAATCCAGGCGGGTCGTCGAAGGACCGGCCGGCGATGGAGATGATCCTCGCTGCCGAACGCGACGGGCTGCTGAAGCCCGGCGACACCATCGTCGAGCCAACCAGTGGCAACACGGGTGTGGGCCTGGCCATCGTCGCGGCACAACGCGGTTACAAGTGCGTGTTCGTGATGACCGACAAGAACGGGCCCGAAAAGATCACGCTGCTGCGTGCGTACGGTGCCGAGGTGATCGTCTGCCCGGTGGCCGTGCCGCCGGAAGACCCGCAGAGCTACTACAAGGTGGCCGAACGGATCACCAGCGAGCGCAATGCGTTCCGGCCCAACCAGTACGCCAACCCCAACAACCCACTCGCCCACGAGAAGACCACTGGGCCCGAGCTGTGGCAGCAGACCGGCGGGCGCATCACCCATTTCGTCGCCGGCGCCGGCACCTGCGGCACGATCACGGGCACCGCCCGATTCCTGAAGCAGCAGAACCCCAACATCAAGGTCATCGCCGGCGACCCGGAGATGTCGGTGTTCTCGGGCGGGTCCGGCAGGCCGTACCTGGTCGAGGGTGTCGGCGAGGACTTCTATCCGGCTGCGTGGGATGCTTCGCTGTACGACGAGATCATCCCGATCAGCGACGAGGCCAGCTTCCGCACCGCTCGGCAGGTCAGCCGCGAGGAAGGCATCTTGATCGGCGGCAGTGGCGGGTTGGCGGTGGCCGCTGCCCTGAAGGTCGCCAAACGGGCCGATCCCGACGACATCGTCGTGGTGTTGAACCCCGACAGTGGTCGCGGCTACCTGTCACGCATCTTCGACGACGATTGGATGGCCAACTTCGGGTTCGTGCAGGAATGCGATCAGTGCATCGCGGCAGTGCTCGACACCCGCGGCGACACGCCATCGCTGCTGTACGTCAACCCAACCGAGACCGTGCGCCGGACGATCGAGGTCATGCGTGCCAACGGCGTCAGCCAGTTGCCGGTGTGCAAGAACACGCCTCCGTTCGCCAATGCCGAGGTGTCGGGCTCGGTCGACGAGCTCGACCTGATGGAGTCCGTCTACCAAGACCCATCGATCATGGACACCCCCGTCGAGAAGGTGATGAGCCCGAAGCTGCCCACGATCGGCGTCGGCCAGAAGGTGGCACTGGCCGTGGCCATGCTCGACAAGTCGCCGGCGTTGCTGGTGCTGTCGGGTGGGCGGCCGCTCAGCGTGCTGACCCGAACCGATCTGTTGACCTACTTCGAGGTCGTGGCGGGTGATCAACATGGGTGAGTTCGAGGAGCAGACCTCGTGGGGCTTCGAGACCCGAGCCGTGCACACCGGGCAGGACCCCGACCCCGTCACAGGCGCGGTCGTCACCCCGATCACGCTGAGCACGACGTTCGCCCAAGAGGGCGTGGGTGGCCACAAGGGGTTCGAGTACTCGCGCAGCGGCAACCCCACACGCGCCGCGCTGGAAGCATGCGTCGCATCGCTGGAGAACGCGCATCACGGCCTGGCCTTCGCCAGCGGATTGGCTGCTGAAGACAACGTACTGCGCCTGCTGCGGCCCGGCGACCGGGTGCTGCTGGGCAACGATGCCTACGGGGGCACCTTCCGTCTGATCGACAAGGTGCACACCGGGTTGGCGTGGACCGCTGTGGACCTGATCGACACCGATCGCCTCAGCGCCGAATGGCCGTCCGACACCCGGCTGGTGTGGCTCGAGACGCCTACCAATCCGTTGTTGCGCTGTTTCGACATCGAGAAGATCTGCGAGATCGCCCACAGCCGTGGGGCGCTGGTGTGCGTCGACAACACGTTCGCCACGCCGTTCCTGCAGCAACCGCTGTCGCTGGGCGCCGACGTGGTCGTGCACTCGGCCACCAAGTACCTCGGCGGTCACAGCGACGTCGTCGGCGGTTTCCTTGCGCTCGACGATGACGAGTTGGCGGCCCGGTTGACCTTCACCCAGAACGCCGCTGGCGCGGTCCCTGCGCCGTTCGACTGCTACATGGTGCTGCGCGGCGTGAAGACCCTGGCTGTGCGCATGGAACGCCACTGCGCCAACGCCCGCTCGGTCGTCGACCTCTTGGTGGGCCACCCCTCCGTCGACAGGGTGCTGTATCCGCAACTCCCCGACCACCCGGGCCACGCCGCTGCTGCCAAGCAGATGCGCGACTTCGGGGGCATGGTCAGCTTCACCATGCGGGGTGGAGTCGACGCCGCGCTGCGAGTCGCGGCGGCAACGAAGTTGTTCGTGCTGGCCGAATCACTCGGCGCCGTCGAGAGCCTGATCGAGCATCCCGGCCACATGACCCATGCGTCGGTCGCCGGGTCGCCGCTGGAGGTTCCCGACAACCTGTTGCGCCTGTCGGTCGGCATCGAGTCCGCTGCCGACCTGGTCGCCGACCGCGAGCAAGCGCTCGGCTGACAGCTCAGCCCGTGATCGCTGCGGCCACGCGGGCTCCGCTGCGCAGTGCACCCTCCATGAAGCCGCTGAACTCGTCGGTGTGCTCGCCTGCCAACCACAGACGACCATGTGGTGCGCGCAGCAGCGGCTCGGCAGCGCCCAGTTGGCCCTGCCCGAAGCAGCTGTAGGCGCCGAGGCTGAACGGATCGTTGGTCCAATCGGTGTGCACCCGCTGCCCGGCGAGGCCCTTGGCACCGGGGAACAGCCGGTCGATCTCGGCCACGATACGTTCCGGGGCTTCAGGCAGTGCGGCGAACGCGGCGCCATCGTGCGACGACAGCAGGTTGGTCAGCACGCCACGATCGCCACCTTGGTCGTCGGTGGTTTCCCACAGATGGCCCCACGCCCGCTCGGTCAGCACCTCGCCGTTGCTGCCGTAGTCGCGCCAGATCCGGCGGTCGAACTGCACGCTGATCTTGCCGCCGATGCCGTACCCGATCTCTCCGAGTTCCAGCGGCATGGACGGCCAGATGCGAGACAGCACAGGCAGCGGCACCGCGGCGACGATCGACCCCGCAGTCATGACCTCGCCGGTCGTCAACGAAACGCTGCCGGTTTCTGCGTCGACCGACTGCACGATCGTCGCCATCCGCACCCGGCCGCCGAGCCGGGCGGCCAGACCGGTGGCCAGTTGGTCGTTGCCGCCCGCGATGCGATGGCACTCCGGCCTGCCTTCGCCCTGCAGCCGTGCCAGGCGCCCGGCGAAACGTTGACTGATCTCCTCCGGCGGCAGCATGTACTCCGTGCGGATCTTTCGGCCGATCGCCAGTCGCGACAACACCGACAGTTCGAGCGAATGCATCAGATCCGCCAACGTGCCGAGGTCGAAGTCGTCGCTGTCCTCGACGGCCGACACGGCGCGCTCCCACTGCGCGATGTCGGGTGCGATCGTGGCGTGCATCGACATCGGCACCGCCCGACCACCCGCGTCGAGCAAGGTCTCGGCCGGGTCGAGCTCGGCCGTTCGCGACGTCAGCGCCAAGCCGAGCCGCGCTGCGACCGCCAGCACTTCGTCGTGGTTGGAGTCGATGAACTCGGCGCCGCGCTCGCAGGTCTGGCCGTCGCTGAAGTGGTGGCTGAACACGCGCCCGCCGACACGTTCGCGGCCCTCCAACACCGCAACACTTGCGCCGCCTGCGACCAGCGCTTCGGCACATCGCAGCCCGGAGAGACCAGCGCCGATCACCACGACATCGACGTCGACCATCAGACCACCATCAGAACAACGTGGGTTGCTCGGGAATGACGCGACGCGGCACGCCCGGCCACGGCACGTAGTGATCCATGAACACCCAAGTGCGGCGGTGGATGGCCGATGGCCCGTAGGCCTGCAGCGCCGCCTTGTGAACCGGGCACGGATACCCCTTGTTGGAGTCGAAGCTCCACTGGGGATAGTGCTCGGCCTGCTCGCGCATGATGCGGTCGCGGGTGACCTTGGCGAGGATCGAGGCGGCGGCCACCGACAGACAGTGAAGATCCGCCTTGACCCGCAACTCGACGTGGGCCACATTGGCGCCGACGAAGTTCCACTTCCCGTCGACCACGGCGGCGTCGGGCGTGACGCCGAGAGCCGCCAGTGCTCGGCGCGTGGCCAGGCGCTGCGCCTCGGCCATGCCCAGCTCGTCGCACTCTTCCTGCGACGCCCCGCCCACAGCCCAGGCGTCGCACCACGCGGCAATCCGATCGAACAGCATCTCGCGGCCCGGCTCGGTCAGCACCTTGGAGTCACGCACGCCGTTGACTCGCCGTAGCCGTGGCAGCACTGCGGCGCCGACCATCAGCGGGCCGGCCCAGGCACCACGGCCGACCTCGTCGATGCCGACGATCACGTCGTGGCCGGCAGCCCACAGCTCCTTCTCGATCGAGCGCGTGGGGGCCCGGCCAGCCATCAGCGCAACGCGATGGCCGGGGTGCCGGCCGCAACTTCGCCGACGCGGCACCACAAGTCGGACAGCGACGACAATGCCGACGGGTCGATGGCTGCCAGCAACCCACCGGATGTCTGCGGATCCATGCACACCGCCTCGCCCGCGGCGGTTGCAGACGAGCGCATGTTGCCGGCGACGTAGTCGCGGTTGCGCGGATCTCCGCCGGTGCGCACGCCGCGTTCGGCGGCCTCACGTGCCCCTGGATACGTGCGCAGCCCCTCGGTGTCGATCACGATCTGCACGCCACCGCGCTCGGCCATCTCCCAACCGTGCCCCGCCAGGCCGTAGCCGGTGACGTCGGTGGCCGCGTGCACGGCCGCGCCCAGCGACTGCAACTCCTCGCTGGCCGCCCGGTTCAACTGGCGCATGCCGACGATTGCCGCAACCTTGTCGGCAGCGGACCCGCCGGCCAACGCCAAGCCCGTGCCCAGCGGTTTGCTGAGCACCAGCACATCGCCCGGACGGCCGCCACCCTTTCGGAACACGCGAGCCGGATCGACGACGCCCTGCACGGCGAGACCGAAGATGGGCTCGGGATTGCGGATGGTGTGGCCCCCGGCAATGGTGCCGCCGGCCTCGGCAACGACCGCGGCTGCAGCGTCGAAGATGGCCACGATGGCCTCGCGCGGGAAGTGCTCGGGGAAGGCGGCAATGTTGACAGCGATCGCGACACGCCCACCCATGGCGAACACATCGCTGCACGCGTTGGCCGCGGCGATCGCACCGAAGTCACTGGGATGATCGACCAACGGCGGGAAGAAATCGGTGGTGCTGACCAGGGCAACGCCGGGCGCCATCTCGTAGATCGCGGCATCGTCGAAAGGGGCCAGGCCGACCAGCAGCGACGGGTCGACGCCCGGCGGCATGTCGCGAACCATGTCGGTCAGCAGCGCAGCACCCCACTTCGCGGCGCACCCGCCGCACGATGTCCACTCGGTCAGGCGCAGATCAGCGAATGGCTCGGTCACGGCTGTCACGCCGCCAGCCTACGGTGAAGAGTCACGCTGTTCTATCGTGCCGGCATGTACACGATCGGGCCGTACCGCTTCACCGAGACCGACGCCAAGCGCACCGTGCGATTCGGCGACGAGGTCTTCGGTCTTTACGCCGAGCGCCGAGACCCCGGCGTGATCGAACACCTGCGGCCACCTGCGCCGTCGGGCGACGTGGCCGCCGACCTCGCCGCGGTGTGGGCGTCGTGGACCTCGGCCGGCCCCGCGTTGCGCGCTGCCGGGCAGTTGCCGGCTCGCTCGGAGGGCACCGTCGCCCAGCTCAGCGTCTCGCTGGGTGGCCTGCCCAAGCTGCCGATCGACCCGGCCGAGGTGACGTGGAAGGGGATGGTAGGCGATCGCCAGGCAACCCGCCTGCATCACGGCCGCCCATGGCAGGCGTTGTGCATCTGGAGCACCGAGGTGATCGACGGCTTCCGTCACGACGGCCACCCGCTGGCCGCCGGTCGCGCCGGCGAGAACATCACCGTCAGCGGGCTCGCGTGGGCCGACGTGCGCGCCGGAGTGCGTCTGCGAGTGGGCGAGGTGCTGTGCGAGGTGAGTTGTTACGCGCTGCCATGCAGGACCAACAAGCCTTGGTTCGTCGACGGCGACTTCATGGTCATGCACCACGACTGCGGTCCGGTCAGCCGGGTTTACGCGACGGTGCTGGAGCCGGGTCGCATCAACGTCGGCGACCCGGCAGTCCTCGAGCCGTAGGCAGGACTCAGCCGCAGGACTCGGCTGCAGGACTCAGCTGAACGTCTGGTCGACGCGTGGCCACAACGCCTCGCCCGACAGTTGTCCGGTCGTCCACGTGCCGTACGCCAACGGCATTGGTTGGCCGTCGACTTCCCACAGCACGGCTGGGCGGTCGCCGTGCCAACGAACGGCGAACGACAGCAACGAAGCAAGGCCCACCGCCAAACCGTGGGCCTCGAAGTCGACGCCCAGCCATGCCGGCGGGAACGACATCGGCATCAACTGCACGGCGTGCTCGTCGGAGACCACCAAGTGGCGTTCGACCCAGGCGGGCACCAGGGCCGGCCGTGAGGGCATCTCGGCAGACGTGCTCTGCGGGGCAGGCAGCCTCATCCGCCGCAGGTCGTCGACCGCCCTGTCTTCGCCCGCTGCGTGCAGGACGCGCGCCGCCGCTTCGACCGTGCCAGCGACGATCGGGGCGCCAGAGCGGGCCAACGCCTGCAGTTGCTCGGCGATGTCGGGCACCCAGATCGAGGCGGGATCACCGAGTCGCACAAGTTCGGCGACGCCCAGGATGAACGCGCCGGGATCGACGCGGTCGTCCTCGCTGTGCGCCAACGGACCGTTCAGCAGCAGCGCGCAGCGCGCCGCAGTGACGGCGTCGACCATCGCCGCGTCGGGCAACTGCAGACGGCTGGCGCGCTGCGTCTGCGCCAGCCAGCCACGCGCCACCTGCTCCGCCGGCGCGACCACCTCGGGTAACGCGGACGCGCCGGCGTGCGCGCGAGCCACCGTGACGGTGGCCTGATGCCCTACCGGGAAGATCACGGCGTCGTCCGGCAGCTCGATGCCCTGCGGTGGCATCGATGTAGGTGGCCGCTGTGACAGCAGCGCGCCGCCGGTGAACGCCACGGCGATCGGCAGCGTCGAGTCGTTGGTCACTTCGATGATCGTCAGGCCACCCGAATCGGCGACGGAGTACACGCGCTGCACGACGTCGCCCCCCGGAATGCGGACCCTGGTCTCGACGACCGGGGTGCCGGCGACGGCCGTCTGTCGAGTCGCGGTCTCGTGCTGCGGGCGATGCCAACGGTCGTCGGCAGCGACGAACCAGTCGATCGTCGCGGAACCGTCCCAAGGCTCGACTGCACCCCATGGCGTCACTGTTGCCCGCCAACGTCCACCGACGACACCTGTGCACGTCACGGGCTGCTCAGTCGAGCTCGCTCTTGCGGCTGCGCTGCATCAGCGCGCCGAGAGCCTCGGCAGCCGTGCGGCCGTGATGGCACACGCCGACCACCTGCTCGGTGATCGGCATCTCGACCCCGTGACGGCGGGCCAGATCGAGCACGCTCGGCGAGCTCTTCACGCCTTCGGCCACCATGCTCATCGAAGCCAGCACATCGTCGATCCGCTGGCCCTGACCCAACAACATCCCGACGCTGTTGTTGCGGCTCTGCTTCGACGAGCACGTGGCAATGAGGTCGCCGATGCCGGCAAGCCCCGAGAACGTGGTCGCCTGCCCGCCCATCGCCATCCCGAGGCGGGTCATCTCGGCCAGTCCCCTGGTGATGATGGTCGCCCGTGTGTTGTCGCCGAAGCCCATGCCCTCGGCCATGCCGCTGGCGATGGCGATGACGTTCTTCACCACGCCGCTGACCTCGCAGCCGACGACGTCGGGGTTGGTGTAGATGCGCAGGCTGGGCCTGCTGAAGATGCGCTGCAGTTCCGCGGCGATCACCTCGTCGTCGATGGCCACGACGCTGGCCGCCGGCTGGCCACCGAGGATCTCTTTGGCCAGGTTGGGGCCGGTGAGCACGGCGATCGGATGGCCGGGCATCTCGTCGCTGGTGACCTCGCTCATGCGCTTGCGCGAGCTCCGCTCGATTCCCTTGGTCAGTGTCACTACCGGCACCCAGGGGCGCAGGAACGGAGCCGCAGCAGCAGCGACGTCGCGATAGCCGTGCGACGGCACGGCCATCACAAGCACGTCGGCGTGACTGACCGCTTCCTCCAGCGAACTGGTGGCCCGCAACTGCTCGGGCAGCACGAAGCTGGCAAGGTAGTCGCCGTTCACGTGGGCATCGTTGATCTGGGCTGCCAACTCGGGGCGGCGGGCCCACAGGATGGTCGGGGTGTTGCCTGCAGCGAGCGCAGCGACCGTCGTGCCCCACGAGCCAGCGCCGATGACGGCAACGTTGATCGGCATGCACACAGCGTAGGTGCCTACGATGCGATCAGTGAATGCCGTCGTCCTCGTCCCGGTCAAGGCATTCACCGATGCCAAAGCCCGGCTTGCCACGATGTTGGGCGACACCGACCGCGAACGACTGGCGCGATGGACGTCGGCGCGAGTGCTCGCCGCGGCCGGCGAACTGCCCACGTACGTGGCGTGCGACGACGAGGCTGTGGCCGTCTGGGCGACCGGGCACGGTGCCTCGGTGCTGTGGCATCCGGGCGTCGGATTGAACGCCGCAGTCAACAACAGCGTCGCCGAACTGCGCGCTGCCGGCGTGACCGACGTGGTGGTCGCCCACGGTGATCTGCCTCGCCCGCACTCGCTGGCGACGCTGGCCGAGCCCGGCACGCTGACGCTGGTACCCGACCGGCGCGACGACGGGACCAACGTCATCGCCGTTCCCACCGACATGCCGTTTGAGTTCGCCTACGGGGCTGGATCCTTCCGGCGACACCGCGATGCAGCGATCCGCGCCGGGCTGTCGGTTCGCGTGCGCCGCGACCCCCTGCTGGCACTCGACATCGACACGCCGTCCGACCTCGCCCATCCCCTCGTTCAGGAAGTTCTCCCTACATGGCTGCAAACGAACCCGGCCAACCAGCGCTAGCGCGGGGCACCTTCACGCACAACTTCACCGCGCCCGCCACTGCGCTGGCGATCGGGGCGCACCCCGACGACGTCGAGTTCGGGTGCGGGGCGACGCTGGCCAAGTGGTCCGACGCCGGCTGTGTGGTTCATCACCTGATCTGTACCGATGGCTCCAAGGGCACATGGAATCCCGACGCCGACGTGGCAGTCCTCGCGGCACTGCGCAAGACCGAACAAGGCGACGCGGCGCGACGGTTGAGCGGCGACAACGCCGGCCTGGTCGTGTTCCTCGACAACGTCGACGGCGAACTCGACAGCGGTCTGGCCACACGCGGTGAGGTTGCACGGGTGATCCGCGAACTGCGTCCCGAGGTCGTACTGGGGCACGACCCGTGGAAGCGGTACCGGCTGCATCCCGATCACCGGCATGCCGGTCTACTGGCCTGCGAAGGGATCGTGGCGGCACGCGACCCGCACTTCTACCGCGAGCACGGGTTGGCCGCCCATCGACCCGCTGCGTTGCTGCTGTTCGAGGCCGACGAGCCCGACCACGTCGAAGACGTCGGGGACGCCAATTACCTCGCTCGCAAACTCGATGCCCTCGAGGCCCATGCCAGCCAGTTCGAGAGCACCATGAAAGCCGTCGACGACGACCAACTGATCGCCTTCCGGAGCCGTGTAACGGCCCGCTTGGCCGAGCTCGGCGAGCCCTTCGGCTACACCGCCGCCGAAGTCTTCAAACTGATCACCGACCTGTGACGTCAGCCAAGCACCGGGAACTGCCCGGGCCGGCGACCGCTGCCTGCACCGCCGGCGAAAGTCTGGGCGATCGACATCCACTCCGCTGCCGCGTCACCCACTACGGCGAGCCGCGTGTCGTCGAGATGGCGGCGCTGTGTGACCACCAGGCAGAACTCCTGCGCTGAACCGGTAACCGATTCGGTGGTCGATTCGGTGGTCGATTCGCCCCAACTCCATTGATCCCCATCGGGCCCGGTCAGCCGTACGGCAACCTCGACGGTCGGCATCGTCAGGCCATGGACGGCGTAGCTGAACGGCCGAGCGCGCACGCCAATGTGAGCCACGTGTCGCAGTCGAGCCGTTGGACGGCGCACGATGCCGAGCGCGTCGGCGACGTCTTGACCGTGCGCCCACGTCTCCATCAACCGCGCAGTGATGAACGAACGCGCTGCCATCGGCGGCCCGTACCACGGCACTCGTGTGGATGGGTCCATCTCTGCGGCCACGTCGATCAACCGCTGCCGATCTTCGCGCCACTGCCGCAGCAGCTCGACGCGTTCAACGGATCGGCCCGGCGCAATCGATGCATCGGTTCCGCCATTGGCGGCAAGCCACGCCATATCGTCGGAGAACGAGTCGGGATCGGTGAGGGCCATCAAGGCGCGTTGATCAAAGAACCACAGATGACTGATCTGATCGCGAACTGCCCATCCGGGTGACGGCGTCTCGACCAGCCACTGAGCCTCGCCGAGATCGGCAACGATGTCGTCGAGATCGCGATGTTCCCCCGCCAAGTCGTCGCAGATCGATCGCATGTCCGCGATTCTGTCAAGTGAGGGGCGTGAAAAACGAAGAGCGGAGGGCACGTGGCCCTCCGCTCCCCTGCTCCGTACATCGACAAGAACGTCGACGGATCACTTCTTCTTGGCTGCTGCCTTCTTTGCCGGAGCCTTCTTGGCCGCTGCCTTCTTTGCCGGAGCCTTCTTCGCTGCGGCCTTCTTGGCAGGAGCCTTCTTGGCGGGAGCCTTCTTCGCCGGAGCCTTCTTGGCCGAAGCCTTCTTTGCTGCCACTTGTGTTTCCTTCTTTCTTGTTCGGTCTGACGTTTTTCGGTTGACTACCTGTTGTTGAGGGCCGCTTTGAGCGTGCTGCTCGCGGTGAACTTCATCCGCGTCGATGCAGCGATGTCCACTGCGGCGCCGGTCTGGGGATTACGGCCAGTGCGTGCCTGGGACTTCGAGGTGCTGAACGAGCCGAAGCCCGGCCAGGCGACCTTGTCGCCCCCCTTGGCGGCACTCGTGACGATCTCGAAAAAGGCGCCGACAGTTCGCTCGGCGTCAGCCTTGCTCACATCGGCGCTCTTCGCGATCGCATCGATCAGCTCTGCTTTGGTCATGTTGAGTTGATACCTCCGGGTATCGGGTTGTAGTAACGGAGCGTTACGCACCCAAATCGTGCGTGTTTCGCGCGCCAATTACAAGCATCAATGTTGTTGCATTTGCAACCACAGGGGATCGAGCACTGATGGATGAGACGGACGACACAGTAGGAATAGACGGCTGCAAGTCGGGGTGGATCATGGCGACCACGCACGCGGTCGTCGTCGTGCCGGAGTTGCGGCTCGAGCGGTTTCGTATCGTCGGCATCGACATGCCGATTGGATTGCTCGACGGGCCGCCTCGAGCATGCGATGTCGCCGCCCGAAAGTATCTCGAACGTGCTGGTAGTTCAGTGTTTCCGGCGCCCCCGCGCAGTGCGTTGGGCTACCGCGACTACCACGCTGCGCTGAGCGCAGCGCGAGCCGCCACGGGTCGGGGGATCTCGAAGCAGACGTTCAACATCATGGCGAAAGTATTCGAGCTCGATCATCTGATCGACGAGTCCAACCAGAGCATGTTCGTCGAGGTCCATCCAGAGTGCAGTTTCAGAACTTTGAACGATCACAAAGATCTTCCATCGAAGAAGACGATGGAAGGCCGCGTTGCGCGTCGTCGACTACTTGACGATCATTTCGACGTGCCACGGAAGGCGCCAGCAGGGGCAGCGATGGACGACATGCTCGACGCCTACGCGGTGCTCTGGAGCGCCCAGCGATTTCGACGCGGCGAGCATCGGATCTTCGGCGACGGCCAACGAGACTCGCGCGGCATCGAGATGCGCATCGTCTGCTGAGGTCGGGCGACAGCCGGACCTATCCGGCCAACGCATCGGTCAGTCGCCGGGCGTAGTCGTCGGCTTCTGCATCGGACTCGTAGCGAACGCGCGGCCAGAAGAAACCACGCAGCCCGTCCTTGCGACGCCTCGGCACGACGTGCACGTGGAGATGGGCGACGCTCTGGCTGATCACGTTGTTGATTGCGACGAACGTCCCGTCGCAACCGAGTGCATCGGGCATCCGCGCCGACACCCGCTGCACACGCTCGAACAGCGGAGCCACGAGATCACCGTCGAGGTCGGCAAGCGTCAGCGTGTGCCGTTTCGGCACCACCAGCACGTGACCCTTGAAGACCGGCGAGCGGTCGAGGAAGGCAATCGCCACGTCGTCGTCCAGCACGGTTCGTACCGACACCGTGCCGGTGATTGCTTCGCAGAACGGGCACACCGGTTCGATCACATCTGCATTCTGCCGCCGCGACAGGATGACATCATGCACGGCCCCCGCATCGCCCCGGTCACCAGTCCCACCGCCGAAGTGACCGAACTGTTCGACAAGGCAGGCATGCGATCACCCGACGGATCGCCGCTGAACATCTTCGGCACCCTTGCACACCATCCTGCGCTCCTGCGGCGCTGGCTGGTCTTCGCGTCGCATGTGCTGGCCAAGAACACGCTGGCGCAGCGCGATCGCGAGTTGCTGATCCTGCGAACCGGGTCGCGTTGCGCCTCGCAGTACGAGTTCAGCCAGCACGCGTTGATCGCTCTGCGGTGCCAGATCAGTGAGGAGGAAGTGCAGCGGACGAAGCTGCCCGTCGCCGACGGAGGGTGGAATGCCGACGACGCTGCGTTGCTGAATGCCGCCGACGAGCTGCACGACGACGCACGCATCAGCGACACGACATGGAACGCACTGGCAGCGAGACTGAACGACAAGCAGCTGCTCGACGTGATCTTCACCGTCGGCAACTATCACACGGTGTCGTTCGCCCTCAACAGTTGCGGAGTCGAGCTCGACCCCGGTGTGCCGCCGGCGTTGTAGTGCCGGCAAACCAGCTAACGCCCACTATCCACCATCGTTCTCGCATCCTCGGCTACAACTGTCACGTTGCTCAGTTCGCTCGTCTTCCCGAACCGACGTTTGGAGTTGCGTTGACCGATCTCGCCCCTACCCATGCTCGTCGCGTCGATGTCAAAGGGGGTGTGAGAACTCGGATTGTGCTCGACACTTCGGTGCTCGTCGCCGACCCGGGGTGCATCGCCAGCTTTGTGGGCGCCGACGTGGTGATACCGCTGACGGTGATCGAGGAGCTCGATGGTCTGAAGAGCCGGGTCGACGACGTCGGTCGGGCGGCGCGCACCGCGTTGCGAACGCTGGAAGAGTTGCGCGTCAGCGCCGGTGGATCACTGGCCGACGCCACACCCGTTGGCGATGGCTCGTCGGCCACCACGGTGAAGATCGAGATCAACGGCGTGCAGAAACATCTGCTGATCGAACACGGGCTCGATCCCGGGCTGCCCGACAACCGAATCATCGGCGCGGCACTCGGCCAGCAGATTCATGGACCGACATGTGTGGTGTCCAACGATGCTGCGCTGCGCATCAAGGCCGCCCACCTCGGCTTGCAGGCCGAAGAGCATCGCCTCGTCGGCCGGAGCCTGGCCACACGCCCGGCCGGATGGGGTACGTACGAGGCAGCCCACGAAGCGATCGACTGCCTGTACGCAGCAGGGGCGATCGCGATCGATTCGATCCCGTCATGCAGCCACCTGCACGAGAACGGGTTTGCGGTCCTTCGTGCCGGCTCGCAGTCGGCGTTGGCCCGTCGCGTCGACGACGACCTGATGCTGTTGCACCACAACGCACCCGAAGCCTGGGGCTTGCGGGCACGTTCGAAGGAGCAACGGTTCGCCCTCGAACTGCTGCTCGACCCCGATGTCAGCGTGGTGGCCCTCGACGGTCGCGCCGGTACCGGCAAGACCCTGCTGGCCATCGCCGCCGGTCTCGAGCAGGTGGTCGAGAATCGCCGCTACGAGCGCCTCGCCGTGTACCGCCCGTTGGTACCCGTAGGCCGCGCCGACGTCGGCTTCCTGCCCGGCACGCTGGAGGAGAAGCTCGACCCGTGGATGTCGGCCATCCACGATGCGATCGTCGCCCTCACCGATCAACGCAGCAGCAACGACGCCAACCGGTTGATCGACGAGCTGATCGGCCGCAACCAGTTGTCGCTCGAGTCAGTCACGTTCCTGCGTGGCCGCTCGCTGCATCGTCAGATCGTGGTGGTCGACGAGGCACAGAACCTCGAGCCGACCACGCTGAAGACCGTGCTGACCCGCATCGGTGAAGGTACCAAGGTGATCTTCACCGGCGACACCAGCCAGATCGACGCCCCGTACATGGGCGAGTCGAACAACGCTCTTGCTGTGCTGATCCAGGCCTTCGGTGGGCAGCGCTGCTTCGGGCACATCACGCTGTCGTCGTGCGAGCGCAGCGCCGTCGCCAGCCTGGCCGCAGAACTGCTGTAGACAGCGCGTCACACCCCCGGCGTATGGTTGGGATCATGGATGTGGAGCTCGACGACATGCGGTTCGCCGTCGTCGATGTCGAGACTTCCGGCCTGTCCCTGCGCCGCCACCATGTGCTGCAGATCGGGCTGGTCGTGGTCGACGGGAATGGCCGGGTGCTCGATCGGTGGTCCAGCCTGGTTGCTCCTCGGCGCCGATGGTGGTTCCGTGTCGGGCCCGTCGGCATCCACGGCATTCGCCGCCACATGGTTCGCGAGGCACCCCCGGGCAGCCAGGTCCTGTCGGAGTTTGCGACCAGATTGGGCACTGCCCACTTCGTCGCCCACAACGCCGCGTTCGATGCCGAGTTCCTGCGCAAGGCCAGCAAGACGCACGGCGTCGTCGTGCCGATAGACAACCCGCTGTGCACGCTGACCCTGTCGCGGCGGCTCGATCCCGATCGGCAGCTCTCGCATCGTCTCGGCGATCTGTGCGCCCGCTACGGCATCGACCTCGTTCGACCACACGACGCACTGGCCGATGCCGATGCCACCGCGGCCGTGTTGCCACATCTCCTGCGTGCGCACGGCATCACCAATGCGTCTCAGCTGTCGGTCGCCTCGTAGCGCTGCAGCAGTTGCTGCGCCGCGTCGGCGCCCAGATCGTGCCACTCCGCAGGTTCCAGCACGACGGCGTATGGCCCCAATCGAAGCAGCAACGTGCGTAACCACTGCTCGCTGGCCACCGCCATGTTCACCACGATCACACCTGCTGCGTTGTCGTCGGGGCGCTCGCCGCGCAACGGATAGCGCTCGGCGGCCCAATGGGCTTGCGGTGCCAGCCGCAGCACCACCGATGGCACGTCGCCGTCGGCGAACCACTGGTCACCGGTTGGCGGCGCGATCACGCTGGAACCCTCGCTCGGCGCGTCGATCGCACCGGTGCGCTCCCACTGATCGAACCTGTCGATACGGAACGTGCGCGACTCGCCGGATCTACTGTCGTCGGCGATCACGTACCAGTGGCCACGATCGAGGAAGATCGAACGCGGCGTGATCTCGCGCTCTGTTGCCTCGTCGCGGCCGGCCGACCAGTAGTGCACGCGTAGCCGGGCGTTGTCGTTGACCGCGGCGGCCAGGTCGCCCGTGGCCGGTGGTTGCGGCACGTCGACCACCACGCCGTCGTCGCCCAGCGCGCCGGCCAGTTTGTCGAGGGCCCGGGCCAGGGCCCCGTCGGGATCGGCGCCGGGCAGTTGCATCGCGGCCCTGGCCGACGACAGTAGGGCGAAGCCTTCGGGAGCGGTGAGGCGCAGCGGCTTGGTGAACAGGCGGGGCAGGCCGACGAAGACCACGCCCTCGTCGATGAACACATCGATCATCTCGTCGATGAACGGCGGCAGGCCACACAGTGCGGCCAGCTCGAGGTCGCCGACCAGTTCGCTCTCGGTCAACTCGAACCGTTCGGCCATCTCGGAGACAGGCACTTCGCCACGCTCCATCAACCACGGCAGCATCACCAGCAGCCGGCGCAATCGCTCGGCCGAACGACGCGGGCCACGGCGCTGCATCACGTCCGACTCGCCATCGTTCGCAGCCAATCGACCAGACCGTCACGCACAGCGGCAGGTGCCAAGACCTCGGCATGCACGCCCCACCCGAACAGCCACGAGCGAAAGGCGTCGAGATTGCTGCACGGCACCTCGACCTCGACGCTGCCATCTGGCAGTCGGCGCACGACCGACTCCTCGCCCAACTCGCGCACGGCAAACGTCGACCGCGCCGCGTCGATGCGCACGACTGCCACCTGTCCGCCGTCGCCCAGTTCCTTCGGATCGGCAGGAAAGACCGTGCGCGGATCGAAGTCGTCGGGCCGCGCGAACTCCGCGCCCTCCCCCTGTTCGATCGAGCCCTCGACGCGGTCGACCCGGTAGGTACGCACCTCGTGATGACCGATGTCGTGCCCGATCACGTACCAGAAACCCTCGCGCAGCAGGAGCGCATAGGGCTGGAGCGAACGGGGCACCTCGCGGTAGCGGAACGAGACAGTCGCCCGAGCCGCGATCGCCTCGCGCAAGACAGGTAGCAACTCGAGCTGCGGAAGGTTGGCGGTGATCGATGCCGCGCCGTCGGCAACACCACCCAGCTTCAGCATGCCGAACTCCGCTTCGGTGGTGCGCGCCGCGGCGACGGCGACCTGCAGGGCCCTGCGCTCGTCGTCGGTCAGCTCCAAGTCGCGCAGTTCGTAGCGATCACGATCGACGCGATACGCCGTCTGACCGGCTTGGGTGCCTCCCAACACCTGAGTCTCGATCGGCACACCTACATCGCGCAGCAAACCTTTGTCGCGCTCGAAGGCGCCGCGCATGGCCGCGTGGCCCGGGGGATACTGGTCGCCCAACTGGTTGATGATGTCGTCGAGCGTCAACGGAACACGGGTCTCGAGCAGCAGGGCCAGCAGGTTGGTTGTTCGCTCCAGCTGATCGGTCATCCTTCGGAGCGTAGGGAATTCAAGCCGACATCGGCATACCCTGATCCAATGTCGGATCCCAGGACGGTGCTCGAGCAGCTTCCCCTGGTGAGTGAGAGGCGGATGGCGGTTCGAGTTACTCCCGACGCCCGCCGGCAGATCGCCGCAGGGCATCCGTGGATCTTCAACGAGTCGATCTCGTCGATCAGCCATCGGGGTGTGGTCGGCGACTTGGCCGTGATCTTCGACAACGATCGCAACTTCGTGGCCATCGGCCTGTGGGATCCCGGATCGCCGATCCGGATCCGCATCCTGCACCATGGCAAACCCGCCACGATCGACACTGCGTTCTGGCAGCAGCGGATCACCACAGCCGTGCAGCGGCGCACCGCGATCCGCGACGACACCGATGGCTACCGAGTGTTGAACGGCGAGAACGACGGCTTCCCCGGCCTGGTGCTCGATCGCTACGCCGACACGTTGGTGTTGAAGCTGTACAGCCCCGTATGGATACCTCACCTGCGGCCACTCGTGCAGGTGATCGCCGAGCAGTTCGAACCAACCGCGCTGGTGCTGCGACTGGCCCGCACGATGGCAGACCAACGCCTGCACGGCTTGGAAGAGGGCATGGCCTTGATCGGGCAGACTCCGACCGCTCCGGTGTTGTTCCTCGAGAACGGACTCACCTTCGAGGCCGACGTCGTCAACGGGCAGAAGACCGGTCACTTCCTGGATCAGCGCGAGAACCGGGCGCTGGTCGGCTCGATGGCCGCTGGCATGCGTGTGCTCGACATCTTCGCGGCGACCGGCGGCTTCGGTGTGTACGCCGCGGCGGGCGGCGCCACCAGGGTGACCAGCGTCGACCAGAGCGAGCCGACGCTGGCGGTTGCCGAACGCAACTTTGCCCACAACTCGGCACTGCCGAACGTGCGTCATTGCGAGCACGACTCGATGATCGGTGACGCCTACGAGGTGATGGATCGACTGATCCAGCGTCGCAAGCACTACGACATCGTGGTCGTCGATCCGCCCGCGTTCGCGCAACGCAAGTCGAACATCGATCGGGCATTGCACGCCTACGGTCAACTCACGCAGCGCGCCGCGCAACTCGTGCGCACAGACGGTCTTTTGGTGCAGGCGTCTTGTTCGAGCAGGATCACCGAAGAGCAGTTCTACGCAACGGTTCGGGGCTCCGCGCAACGTGCCGGGTACGACCTCGTCGAGGTTCGTCGCACCGGCCACGCCATCGATCACCCCGTGACCTTTGCGCAGGGCGGCTACCTGAAGGCGCTGTTCGCCAGGGTGATCCCGCTCGAGTAGCGCACGCGTAGCCGTCGCTCACCCTGCTGGTTCGGCAACCGTGCGATTGGCGCGGTACCACTCGATCATCGCCGCTGTCGACGTGTCGTGTTGTGGCGGGTCGGTGCCGGCCAGCTCAGGCGTGATTCGATTGGCCAGGGCCTTGCCCAGCTCGACACCCCATTGATCGAAGCTGTTGACGTCCCATACACAGCCCTGCACGAACACGATGTGCTCGTACAGGGCGATCAGTTGGCCGAGCACGTTTGGGGTCAGACGCGGAGCGAGGATGGTGGTGCTCGGTCGGTTGCCCGGGAACACGCGGTGCGGTTGCTGATGCGGTGCTATTCCCTCGGCCTCGACCTCTTCGAGCGTCTTGCCGAAGGCCAAGGCCTCGCCCTGCGCGAACAGGTTGGCCATCAGCAGATCATGTTGTTCGAGCAGGGAATGGTTGGGTTGGGCAAATCCGATGAAGTCGATCGGCACCAACCGCGTGCCCTGGTGCAGCAGCTGGAAGAAGGCATGCTGGCCATTCGTGCCCGGCTCGCCCCACACGATGGGACCGGTCGTGGTGCACACACCTTCACCGTCGAGGCGCACGCTCTTTCCGTTGGACTCCATGTCGAGTTGTTGAAGGTACGCAGGAAATCGACGCAGTTCGTGCGAGTACGGCAAGACAGCCTTGGTCTCGGCGCCCAGCACGTTGGCATACCAAATGCCCAACATCGCCATCATGACCGGCGCGTTGAGATGCAACGGGGCCTCGACGAAGTGCCGGTCGATGGTGTGGAAGCCGTCCAGGAACTGCCGGAACCGCGCCGGGCCGATCGACAGCGCCACCGACAGACCGATCGCCGAGTCGACCGAGTACCGCCCGCCCACCCAGTCCCAGAACTCGAACATGTTCGCGGTGTCGATGCCGAACGCACCGACTTCGAACGCATTGGTGCTGACCGCCACGAAGTGCTTGCTGACGGCGGCCTCACCCAACGACGCGGTGAGCCACTGCCGCGCTTGGCGCGCATTGGTGAGTGTCTCGATGGTGGTGAAGGTCTTCGAACTGACGACGAACAGGGTCGTCGCCGGGTCGAGGTCGGCGAGATTGCTGGTGATGTCGGCGCCGTCGACGTTGCTGACATACCTGCACCGCAGGTTGTGGTCGCCGAACGACTCGGTCGCCAGGAACACCATTGCCGGGCCCAGGTCGCTGCCGCCGATCCCGATGTTGACGACGGTCTGCATGGCCTCGCCGGTGGCCCCGCGCCATGCCCCGCTGCGCACCCGATCTGAGAACGTGATGATGCGGTCGAGCACATCGTGTACGTCGGTGACCACGTTGTGACCGTCGAGAGTCACGACGGCGTCGCGAGGCGCCCGCAACGCGGTGTGCAGCACCGCACGCCGTTCGGTGACGTTGATGGCTTCCCCTGCGAACATGGCCGCGCGACGTGCCTCGACGCCGGCCGTGCCTGCCACCGCTAGCAGTCTACGAACGACATTGTCGTCGATCAGGTGCTTCGAATAGTCGATCAACAGATCGCCGGCGTGCAGGCGATACCGAACCGAGCGGTGCGGGTCCTCGGCGAACAACGTACGCAGGTGAGGCGGTCGGGTGATCGACTGCAATGCGGACCAGGCGGGTGTCGTCGTGATGTCCATCGTCGCCAGACGCTAATGGGCCTGATACGGCAACCGCGCGGCCGCCTCGGCGTCGAGCACCACCGTCGTGTTCGTGCGTCCCACCCGATCGATCGGTAGCGCATGGTCGTGCAAGAGCCACCGTTCGATGACGGTGGCCTTCGTTCGGCCCGTTGCCAACACCATCCGGCGGCGAGCCGCGTTGACGGCCGCAACGGTCAGCGTCATGCGCCGCCGGGCCTGGTACTCGCCCGACAACGCCACGATGCCGCTGGCGTGCACGACCGGATCGCCGGGCGGCCACGAGGCAGTGTGGCCATCGTCGCCCACGCCGAGGTGCACGACGTCGAGTCGTGCGGGCAGCAATTCGCCGTAACGCCGTGCCGCCGAGGCGAGGTCAGGCTCGGTGACCGGCATGAGGTGAATCGTCGGCCCCTGACGCCGCAGCACGTCGAGCAATCGCGCGTTGCGATCGGCGTCGCCATCAGGTGCCACGCGTTCGTCGACCTGGAACACCGTCGTGGCCGCCCAAGGCACCGGCAACTCGGCGAGTTGGGCGAGCATCAGCGCTGGGGTCGAACCACCGCTGAATGCAATCGACGCAACCCCGCGCCGCGACACCGCATTGCTCAGCTGCCGGACGACCCACGCGGCGGCCTCGCCCGCTGCGGCCTGCGGATCGGGAGCGATGACGATGTCCGTGACTGCACCTTTCGTCGGCGCGTTTGAGTTCGCGGCGGGGCCAACTCGTACTCTACGAACCGTGCTCAACGCCGCCGCAGTCAATGCTCTTCGCTCCCGCATCCAAGCGGAGATCGACGACGGCCATTCGCACGCCGCCCAGTTCGCCATAGGACTGCACGGAGAGGTCGTTGCCGGCGACTCGTTCGGCACTGCACGGCCCGATTC
The DNA here is from genome assembly GCA_031412355.1 of Ilumatobacteraceae bacterium. Classification (GTDB taxonomy): domain Bacteria; phylum Actinomycetota; class Acidimicrobiia; order Acidimicrobiales; family Ilumatobacteraceae; genus JAENVT01. The sequence continues at coordinate 28,887 of JANOCR010000144.1, forward strand.
GCGGTTCGTGATCTTCTCGGCGACCAAGACACTCGTGGCCATGGCGTTGTTGCCGCACCTCGCTGACGGCAGCGTCGAACTGACGGCGCCGGTCGCCCGCTACATCCCGGAGTTCGGAGAGAACGGCAAGCATCAGGTCACCGTTCTGCAACTGCTGACCATGCAGGGCGGATTCCCGCAAGCCCTCATCGGCCCCGACCGCTGGGGCACCAGCGAGGGGCGACGCCGGCAGTTCGCCGAGTGGACCCTGGCCTGGCCGGCGGGTACCAGCACCGAGTACCACCCCATCGCCGCCCATTGGGTAATCGCCGAACTGATCGAAACGATGGCGGGCCGGCCATACATCGACGTGGTCAATGAGCGCGTCGCCGCGCCGGCCGGCGTTCCGGCTGTGCTGGGGCCTTCCAGCGCGCCGGTCATGACCATCCGCACCGCAGGCTCGGTGCCTAGTCAGGAACACCTGCTGTCCGAGTACGGCCGTCCCGAGCTGGTGCCCGACACCACCGTGTCACCCGAGTTGCTGTTGAGCTTGAACGACACGCGAGCCCAGGCGGCGGCCATTCCGGGCGGCGGCGGGATTGCGCGGGCCATCGATGTCGCCGCGATCTACCAAACCTTCGTGCACAATCCGGGCGAGGCCCATCCCGCCGAGTGGCTGGCCGACGCGACGGGCACGATTCGCAACGGCAGCATCAGCGCCAGTGACGGCGTGCCGGCCAATCGAACCATCGCCGGCATTGTCGCCGGCGCGGATGGCATGCACAGCTTCCGCTGGTTCCCCGACGCGCCGCGCGCATTCGGCCAGCCGGGCGCAGGCGGGCAACTGTGCTGGGCCGATCTCGCCAGCGGTCTGTCGTTCTGCTTCGTGCACGACACCTTGCAACTCGACCCTCGCGCCGACCTGCGCCGCTGCCGCGACCTGAATGCGTTGGCACTCGCCTGCGCCCGTCCGTAACATCGCCGACGGTGACCCCCGGCAACCAGCAACCCAAGTCGCAACAAAACGGCATCATCGCGGGTGTCGCGGCCTACCTCGTGTGGGGTTCGTTGACGCTGTACTGGCGGCATCTGGAGGCGTTCGATGCGATCGAGTTGATCGGCTGGCGGGTGATCTGTTCGGCGGTGATCATGGCGATCGTGCTGTCGGTATCGCATCGCTGGCAGCACCTGCGACCGCTGCTGAACGACCGACGACTGCTCGGCAGCGTCGTGCTGTGCGCCATCGCGTTGGCGATCAACTGGACGACGTATGTGTGGGCCGTCGTGCACGATCAGGTCCTCGAGACCGCCCTCGGTTACTTCCTGGCTCCGCTCGGCACCATGGCGGTCGGTGTGGTCGTGCTGCACGAGAAGATCCGACGGGCCCAGGAGCTCGTGTTCGTGCTCGCACTGGTCGCTGTCGGAATCCTGACGTTCAGCTATGGGCGTGTTCCATGGCTGGCACTGGTCATCGCTGCCACGTGGGTGGTGTACGGCTACCTCAAGAAGCACGTGCCGCTGACGCCGGTCGAGAGCATGGCGGCCGAGAGCTTCCTGGTTCTGGTCCCGGCCGTCATTGCAGTCATCGTCCTGGCCGGCGGAGCCGACAGCGTTCCCCGCTCGGCCAGCACGGGCCAGTTCATCCTGCTGCTGTGCAGCGGGTTGGCGACGATCGTGCCGCTGACGCTGTTCGCCTATGCCGCCCAGCGCGTGCCGCTGACAGTGATCGGCCCGCTGAACTACATCGTGCCGACGATCAACTTCTGCCTGGGATGGTTGGTGTTCCACGAGTCGCTGCCACCGTCACGGGTCGTCGGATTTGCCCTGGTGTGGGTGGGTCTGGCGATCGCCACCGCCGACGCGGCGCGACGGTCGCGAATCAGGTCAGCGCCGGTTGAACCCGTTCCGGTGTAGTAAATGAGCCACACGGGGGGCCTCAACGAAGGGCACAACATGAAACGACTCGCTGCCGGAATACTCGTATCCATCGCCGCGCTGGGCGTGCTGTCGGCGTGTGGCGACGACGACCTGACCCTGCCCGTCGCCAACACCATCGAGGAATCTGACACGTTGCCGGGTGCCGACGACACCTTGCCATTGGGCATCACCCTCCCCGACGACGTCACGATCCCAGCGGGCGGGTTGCCGAGCGATGCCAGCATTCCCGAAGAGGCAATCGATGTGATGATCACCCAGTTCGAGGCTGCCGGCATGAAGGTTGACCGCGACTGCTTCAAATCGTTGCTGTCCGACGACGCTTTGCGCAACCTGGTGGCCGCAGGCGGCACGCCGACGCCAGAGGTGATCCAGAAGTTCTTCGCCTGCATCGCGGCCGGCTGAGCTTTCTGGCGCTGTGCTGACTCCATGTCAGCTCCTTGAACGACTGTCGTTCTGTGAGCTGACGCAGAGCGTTGGACGAACTAAACGGCCGTCAGGAAGGTGTGGCAGACGGGCTGCCCAGTTCCTCGCTCTCGACCGGAAACGTCAAAGGGCCTCACCCGAGTTGTTCGGGTAAGGCCCCTTGCTCATTCTGCGGTTAGCTCTCGAACTGACTGATCGGATCGCCGATCTCGGTGAACGTCTGTGTAGCAACGCTCCACTGCAGGACCTGCAGCGTCTGGAATGCATACGCATCGGCCTCGCCGTTCATCTTGTACTGCACCGTGTCTCGCACCAGCGACGGCGTGAAGGTGAGGCTGCGTGCGGCCTCGATGATGGACTTGCGGCTTAGCGTGCCAGTTTCGAGGGCGGCGTTCAAGATGGCAACGGTCGCCTCGCCCACAACCCAGCCGGCTTCGGTGACGCCGGGGTCTCCGGCGAGGCCGGCAGCGGCGTACTCCTCGAGGAACACCTTGACGCCGGGGTGTTCGGCGTTCTTCGGGTCATTGGAGTCGACCAAGTGGTTCGAGGTGTACACACCTTCTGCAGCCGGGCCTGCAAGGCCGAAGAACAGCTTCGATGCACACGTGTTGGTGACGAACACCGGTGGCGCCCACCCGGGGGTCTGGGCCTTGGCGTTGGCCAGTTCGGTGAGGAACGCGGGGCACTGCAGCCCCAGCGGGATCGCCACGATGGCGTCGGGCAGCTTGCCGGCGATGCTGCCGACCTGGGTCGTCGGCGGGTTGTTGTCGCCGGCTTCGACCGTCTGCTCGTCGACGATCTCGAAGCCCAACTCGTCGGCCTGCGCCTTGAACTCGTCGATGTACGCCCGGCCGAATTCGTTGTTGATGTAGAACAGGGCGACCTTGGCGCCCGGCAGCAACTCGTTGAGCTTGGTGGCGTAGATCGAGGCCTCGATGTCGTAGGGGATCAACGCGCCCGTGGTCCACGGGTAGTCAGCGACCTCGCCCCATGCGGGCGAACCGGTGAGGGCGAGGAGTTGCGGGATGCACTCTTCGTTCAACGTCTGACGCACAGCGAGGTTGTTGGGCGAGCCGATGATGCCAGAGAACATGTCGACGCCGTCGTCGATCAAGCCATCGACCACGCCGGGAGTCTGCGTCGCGTCGTACTGGTCGTCGCGAATGTCGGCGGTGATGCTGTAACCGGGCAACAGGCCCTGTTCGCTGGCATAGTCGAGGTACAGCTGGAAGCCGTCCTTGACGGGGCCGAACGCCGCAGCTGGGCCGCCGGACAATGGCATAGCCGCGCCGATCTTGATCTCGCCTTCGATCGCTTGCTCGGCACGGTCCGGGTCCGCGCAGGCCGACGTGTCGACTGTCCAGCCGGCCGGTGCGGCGGGCTCGGTGGCCGCGGTGGTCTCGTCGACCGCAGCCGCGGTGGTCTCGGTAGCCGCAGCGGTGGTCTCGCTGGCGGGTGCCGTCGTGCCATCAGCGCTGGGTGCGGTGGTCGCATCGGTGGAATTGCCACCGCCGCCACACGCCGCCAGCAGGATCGCTGCGGTCGCAGTAAATGTGTACAGACTTCGTTGACGTTTGGTCACGTCACTCCCCCTCTTGGATTGCTTCGTGGATCGCCTCCTCATTCGACACGGGAGTTGACTCGGGCGTGGTCTCGTGAGTTGACGGTGTCGCCTTGGCCAGGATTGGCTGGGGTACGACCATGGCGATTTTACGGCCGATCTTGCGAAACAGGCCAACAAGTCCTTGCGGGGCCACGAATACGAAGGCGATCACCAAGACACCCAGCAGGAAGCTGGCGATCGGGCCGTCGCCGAACTTGCCGGGCAGCCATTCCCAGTTCGGCGCATGCTCTTTCAAGTAATCGTCGGCGAAGAAGTAGGCGAACGCACCCAGAATCGGTCCGGTGAGGGTGGCAACGCCGCCAAGGATGAGTGCCAGGATGTACTTGATCGAGTTGAGGATCGTGAACGAGTTCTCGTCGATTGTTCCGATCTTGGCGGCGATCAACCAGCCCGAGACACCGGCCATCGCGGCCGAGATCCCGAACGTGATGGTCTTGGTGCGCGCCAGGTTGACCCCCATGACCGCCGCCGCTGTCTCATTGTCGCGGACGGCAACCAGCGACCTGCCCGATCGGCTCTTGCGCAGGTTGCGCACGACGATGTAGCAGATCGCCATCAGGCCCAGCGCGACCCAGAACAGGTACAGGGCGCGGTCCTCGCGCGACGCCGTCAGGCTGGTCCACGAGGGTGGGTTGACGCGGAAGTCTGTCAACGCCGATTCGCCAGTGGCGGCCGTGACCTTGCGTTCGATGAACTGTGAAGCGACGGTCGGCCACACGTAGGCGATGGCCAACGTGACCAGAGCGAGATATGGCCCCTTCAAGCGCAACGCCGGCAGACCGATGACCATCCCGATCAGGAAGCACAGCACACATGCTTCGATCAACGACACGAAGGGCCTGTTGTCCCAGAATCGCACCGAGTAGCCCAGGAAGAACGCCGAGATGCCGGCGAAGGTCGAGTGGCCGATCGAGATCTGCCCGTTGAAGCCGAACAGAAGGTTCAGCGACAGCGCGGCAATGGCCAGAGCCATGGCCTCGGTGTACTTTCCGAGGCTCGATGGTTCGGCGCCGCTGACCATCTGCCAGACCAGCAGCAACAGGGCGACCACGACGACGGCGCGCAGCGCCCAGTGCAGTGCACTGCCCGATTTGATCTTGACTGGCATTGTGTTGGCGGCCATCAGACGCGCTCCACCTTCACTGAGCCGAACAATCCCGCTGGGCGCAGCAGCAACACCACGAGAATGATCAGGAACGCCACCGCTGTCTTTGTCTCGATGCCGATCCAGTCACTGGCCGGCCAATCCTCTGGGTAGTTGCCGACGAGGCTCTCGATCACACCGAGGCTGAGGCCGCCGATCACGGCACCCCCGGGGCTGTCGAGACCGCCGAGTGTGGCTGCCGCGGCCGACAACAGGAACACCGAGAACATGGAACCGATGCTGACGTTGGTGTCGATACCGGCCTTCAACGATCCACCGATCGCGCCGATCACCGCGGCCAGTGCCCAGCTGAACATCAAGATCTTGTTGGTCGGCACGCCAACGAGCTTGGCCGACGCAGGATTGTTGGCGACCGTGCGCATCGCCAGGCCGATCTTGGTCTTCTGGAAGAGTGCGAACAGCAGCGCCGTCATTGCCAGCACGACCAGGAACACCCCGATCCGCTCGGTCCGAACGTTGGCGCCGAGGATCGACACGAAGTCGTCGGGATCGTTGGGGAACAGCGAGGGAAATGGCAGGCCCTGACCGGACCGGGGGAACAGCAAGCCGCTGAGCGAGTTCAGTCCCTGGAACAGACCGATGGCGATGACGACCGGTGCGAACTCAGATCGCCGGCCGGCCGGACGCATGAGACCGACCTCGATCGCCGCGCCGCCGACGAACGCCAGCGCCGCAGAGATCGCGATGGCGAACAGCAGTGGCATGCCCTGGTCGTGCAGCCACCACGTGATCAGTGTGGAGAACAGCGCCATCTCGCCCTGGGCGAAGTTGATCTGGCCGGTGCCCCGGTACACCACGACCAAACCGAGCGCGATCAGCGCATAGATGGACCCGATCGACAGACCGTCGAGGATGTATTGGAGGAGGTCCTGCACGACGTCATGCCCCCAGATACGCGCGGCGTAGGGCGTCGTCGTCGGCGATGAACGCAGGCGAGCCTGCAGCCACGATGGTGCCGGTCTCGAGCAGGCACACGTGATGGGCGATCTCCAGCGCCAGGTTGGCGTTCTGCTCGACCAGCAGCACGGCGAGGCCCTGCTGCTCGTTGAGCCTCTTGATGATCTGGAACAGATCCTTGGTTATCAGCGGGGCGAGGCCGAGGCTCGGCTCGTCGCACAGCAGCAACTTCGGCCGGCTCATCAGTGCCCTGGCAATTGCCAGCATCTGCTGCTCGCCGCCCGACAGCGTGCCCGCTTTCTGCGCTCGGCGATCGGCGAGGCGCGGGAAAGTCTCGTACCACAGGGCGATGTCGCTGGCCACCTCGTGGTCGCGGCGCACATAGGCACCGGCGCGCATGTTGTCTTCGACACTGAGGTCGGTGAACGTTCCCCGGCCCTGTGGCACCTGGGCGATTCCGAGGCGAACGATCGCGTCGGGTGAGCTCTTGATGATGTTCTGACCGCCGAACTCGACCTCACCCTTCCGCGGAATCATGCCCGACACGGCACGCATGGTGGTGGTCTTGCCCGCGCCGTTGGCGCCCAGGATGACTGTGACCTCACCCTCTTGCACTTCGAGGTCGATCTTGTGCAGCACCTCCACCGGCCCGTAGCCGGCCGACAGGCCGCCAATGCGGAGCAACGTGGTCATACGTCCGTCCCCAAGTACGCCGAGATCACGTGCGGATCTTTCTGCACGTCGGCCGGCAAACCTTCGGCGATCTTGCGACCGAACTCCATGGCAACCACCTTGTCGCTGATGCCCATGACCATCGCCATGTGGTGCTCGACGAGCAGCACCGTGAGCGCGAACTCGTTGCGCACCGAAACGATCAGTTCGCCGAGTTCGTCGACCTCGCCGTGGGTCAGGCCGCTGGCCGGCTCGTCCATGATCAGGAACGTCGGCTTGGCGGCGAGCGCTCTGGCGACCTCCAGACGCTTCAGAGTGCCGAACGGGAGCCCGGCTGCCGGCCGGTGGGCGAGATGAGCCAGATTTAGACGAACCAGCAGGTCGCCGGCCTCCGAGCGGATTCGGCGTTCCTCGCTGCGGGTCCCGATCCGCAACGTCGACCGAGAGAAGCCGGCCTTGCCCTGGCAGTGCGCTCCGACCATCACGTTCTCGAGCAGGGTCATGCTGGGAAACAACGCCAAGTTCTGGAAGGTGCGGGCGATGCCATGGCGGGCAATGCCGTGGGCGGGAACGGTCAGCAGATCGTCGCCTTTGAACAACACCCGTCCCTCCGACGGCTGGTAGATCCGACTGACGACATTGAACATCGTCGTCTTGCCCGCGCCGTTGGGCCCGATTAGGCCGCAGATCTGGCCCTCGTCGATGGTGAAGCTCAGGCGATCGAGCGCGTGAATTCCCCCGAACCGGACCGAGACGCTCTGAACATCAAGCAGACTCACGTTGTGCCACTGCCCCCCTGATGAGTGTCAATCATCACACGGTAGTACGTCCGGGCGATGGGTCAGGCCGACAAGCACCTGTCAAGCTGACGGCATGGATCAGATGGCGCAGGTTGGGGGGCAGGTTGCGGAGCCGCTACCCGAGGTCGAGGTGCGGCCGTGGTGGCAGAGCAAGCTCAATCTCGGCGTCATCGCCGTGGCGATCGCCGTACTGTGCGGGGCCCTCGGTTGGGTGGTCGGCAACAACCGGGCCATCCCCGATCCCAACAGCACCGACATCGGTTTCCTGCAGGACATGCGCACCCACCACGAGCAAGCCGTGTACCTCGGCCTGTACTACCTGTCGCTCGACGGCACCGAGCGCGGCCTGCGCGACATCGCCCGCGAGATCACGTTCGGGCAGGGCATCGAGATCGGCCGGATGATCCAGTTGCTGCGCCAGTTCGGTGCCACCGAGACCAACGAGAGCGATGTGGCGATGACGTGGATGAACGAGCCGACACCCGTCGATCGAATGCCCGGGCTGGCCAGCGATACCGACATCGACACCCTGTTGGCGAGCAGCGGCGCAGAAGCCAATCAGCTGTTCGTCGACCTGATGATCGCCCACCACCAAGGCGGACTGCACATGGCCCAGTACGCGCTCGACCATGCCAACGTGATCGAGGTCCGACGATTTGCGTTTGCCATGATCAGCGCCCAAACCGGCGAGATCGAGGAGCTCCGCGCCCTGATCGGCGCGTGAACCGGCAGACGGGCTTTTCCATATCGGCTTGCCTAAGCTCCACTCGTATGCGTGCGCTGACTGCATCGGCGGTGGCCCTCAGCCTCCTGCTCCTCGGCGGCTGCACCGTTGCGCAACCCGACGTCGAAGCCACCAGGTCACGCCAGAACGACGGTGGCAACCTCATCGAGAACAACAACCCGCAAGACACCACGGTCGACACCACCGTCGACACCACCCCAATCCCGGTGCAGGAAGGCATCATCGACTTCGGTGCCAACAAGGAACCACGCGACTACGACGGATACCTGACCGCCGCGTTCGGCGACATCGCGGCATTTTGGGAAGAGCAGTTCCCAGCGATCTACGGCGCAGACTTCGCTCCGCTCGCCGGTGGGATCTACGCCGCCTACCCTGAGCGCACCGAAGCGATCCCAGGATGCGGCACTCCGGAGACCACCTACCTCGAAGTGCAGGGCAACGCCTTCTACTGCCTCGACGGCGACTTCATGGCGTACGACGACGCGGAATTGCTGCCACAACTCGTCGATCAACTCGGCCAGTCGGCGGTCGCCGTCGTGCTGGCCCACGAGTTCGGTCACGCCGTGCAGTTCCGTGCCGACGAGTTCGGCCAGCCCACCATCCTCAAAGAACAGCAGGCAGATTGCTTTGCCGGCGCCTGGACCGCGCACGTGGCCCGCGGCGAGAGCGAAGTGATCAAGTTCGGCGACGACGACATCCGCGGCGGGCTGGTTGCCATGATCCAGGTGCGCGACCCGGTCGAGCTCGGTGGCCAGATCGACGCCAACTCCCACGGCACCGGCTTCGACCGGGTGGGTGCGTTCCAGGACGGCTTCCTCGGCGGCGCCGAACGCTGCACGACCTTCTTCACCGAGGGGCGCGAGAACCAGCTCATCAACGTCCCGTTCGACCCGGGCGACGAGAACAACGGAAACCTGCCGCTGATCGACCCGAACCCCGACGCCGAACTCGGCCCGGTCGATCTCGTCAGCTTGCTTCCGCAGGACCTCGATCGCTTCTGGACCGCTCAGTTGGCCGCCAGCAACCTCACCCTGACACCGCCGACGGTCACCGTCTTCACGGCCGGCGACGGTACGGCCACGTGCGAGGGCACCGACACCTCGACGTTGGAGAACAACATCTTCTACTGCGCGCCGAGCAACACGATCTTCATCGACCAGCAGTTCGCCGAGACATCGATCGCCGATCCACTGCTCGGCGACATGTCGGTCGGGTACTTGATCTCGGAGGGCTACAGCGAAAACGTGCAGGCCATGCTTGGCAGCACGCTGACCGACGAGCCCCGGGCACTGCTGAACGATTGCCTGACCGGTGCGTGGATCCGCGACGATCTTCCGCCGACACCAGACGAGGAGGACCGCCAGTTGTCGCTCTCGGCGGGCGACCTCGACGAGGCGATCGTCACGACGATCGTGCGCAGCGACCCGACCAGCGACACCAACATCGCCGGCAGCGCCTTCGAGAAGATCGACGCGTTCCGCGCCGGTGTGCTGCGTGGCGTGCAGGCCTGCCAAGACCGCATCACACCGTGACATCTGCGCCGGCTTCGGTCAACCTGGCGGCGCTCGACATCGGTACCAACAGCTTTCACCTTGTGATCGCCCGGCTGCTCGACAACGGCTACGAGGTCGTTACGCGCGAGAAGGAGACCGTGCGTCTCGGCCACGGCGGTGGCGACATGAAGGTGCTGTCGGCCGACGCAATAGATCGCGGGATCTCGTCGCTGCGACGCATGCAACGCATCGCTGGCGCACACAACGCCACCGTGCGGGCCGTGGCCACCAGTGCGGTCCGCGAAGCCCACAACTCCGACGTGTTCTTGACCAGGGCGAAGCGCGAGGCCAAGGTCGACATCGAGGTGATCTCCGGATTGGAGGAAGCCCGGCTGATCCATCTCGGCGTGTTGCAGGCAGTGCCGGCGTTCGAGCAGCGACTGCTGCTCGTCGACATCGGCGGCGGCTCCACCGAGGTGCTCGTCGGCGAACGCGGCGAGACCCTCGCGGCACGCAGTTTCAAGCTCGGCGCGGTACGCCTGACCGATCGTTTCTTCGCCGGCGGCGCGACGACCGCCGAGTCGGTCGGCGACTGCCGGTCCTACATCCGCTCGATCCTGGCGACGTTCGAACGCGACGTCGAGGACTTCGGCTTCGACATCGCAATCGCCTCGTCGGGCACCGCAGAAACGATCGCCCGCATCGTCCATGCGGCGCGCGACGACACCGCGCTCCACACGTTCAACCGCTTCGAGTTCACGGTCTCGGAGCTGCAGTCGGTCGCCGAGTCGCTAGCCAAGAAACGGTCCAGCGACGACCGCCGGGCCACGCCCGGTCTCGACCCGGCGCGCGCCGACATCATCGTTGCCGGGGCGCTGGTGTTGGAGGGCGTCGCCGACATCTTCGGGGTCAAGAGCTTCGTCTTCAGTGAAGCCGCTCTGCGCGAGGGCGTGCTGCTCGACACGATCGCCCGGTTGCAAGGCGGCGCACTGCATCACCTGCGCGACGTGTCGCGGCGGTCGATCCGGGCACTCGCCGAACGATGCGACGACGACCTCAATCACTCCGCCCACGTGGCCGGACTCGCCCTGCAACTGTTCGACGCCACCGAGTCCCTGCACGGGCTCGCAGCCGACACGCGCGAGTACCTCGAGGCCGGCGCCCTGCTGGCCAACGTCGGTCTGGTGATTTCGCACAGCAAGCACCACCTGCACAGCTACTACGTCATCCGCAACAGCGAACTGACTGGCCTGACCGACAACGAGATCGAGATCATCGCCCAGATCGCCCGCTACCACCGCAAGAGCGCGCCGAAGGCCGGCCACATCGCGTTCGGGCGGCTGTCACCCGAGGACCAGCGGGTGGTCAAGACGCTGGCCGGCATCTTGCGCGTGGCGATCGGGCTCGACCGCAGCCACGACGGCCGCGTGCGATCCGTCATTGCCCAGGTTCGCAAGGATCGATTGGTGATCGAGGCCGAGCGCAAGCGCGGCAAGGAGATCAGCCTCGAGCTGTACACCGCCAACGAGCGCAGCGATCTATTGGAAGAAGTGCTCGGCCAGCGCGTCGGCATCGTCGCCGCGCCATAGCCCAGGCGGTTATCCGAACAACGCCGACGATGTCGTTGTCGTGCCGCTTGGCGAGGTCGTGGTGGTGGTGGTGACCGACGTGGTGGTGGTGACCGACGGCGTGGTCGTTGTCGATTTCACCGTTGTGGTCGGAGCCGGCACCGTCGTGCGTGCGACGGTCGTGGTGGTGGCCTCGGTGGTCGTGGTGGCATCGGGGTTGGCGTAGTTGAACGACGGCAAGCTCTCGCGCTTGGTGTAATGCTCGGGCTCTTCGCCGTCCTGCCCCCACACGTACACCAGATCACCCTTGACCACCATCGACGGGAAGGTCTTGGCGATCGTCTGGTTGAACCGAACACATCCATGAGACGCCGGCTCGAGCGGCACGTTGTCGGCACCGTGCACGGCAATCCCGTAGTTGAAGTAGACGGGATTCATCATCCCACCCAACGGGCTCAGGCGCTTGCCCTCGTAGCGGCGGGTGAACCGGAACACGCCGCCAGGAGTTTTGGCGTCTGCGCACTCTTCCTTGGTCACCGGCTCGCTCAGTGGCTCGCCGTTGGGCCCCGTGTCGTAAGTGACCGTTTCGCACCACTTCTTCGGGGTGCCGTCGGGATTCTGCTCGCCGGTCGAGATGTGGGCGATCAGCTTCGGGACGTCGCTCTCGAACACGATCAACACCTGCTCGGGCACGTAGATCTCGACATGTGTCGAGCCAGCGCCGGTCGGGCGGCGCGGCGGAATCGTGATGCGGTCCTGCATGACCTGCCACATCTCGTTGCTGATCCGGCCTCTGGCCTCGCTACGTGGCGTCTTCAGGATCAACTTCTCGTAGGCCCACACCGCCTGCTGCGTACCCGAGCCGAACAGGCCGTCGATCGGGCCGGGGGCGAACCCAAGGTCGGTCAGCCGTTGCTGAACGGCTTTCACATCGTCGCCGGCATTGCCTTTGGCGATGGTCTGGGCGATGTTGGTCTTGACGATCGCGGGGTCGGTGTTGACCACGATCGGCAAGGTGGTGATAGCCGCTGATGTGGGCACTTCCACCCTGGCGACCGTCGCCGGCACAGTGTCGGCGCTGCTGGCACCACCGCTGCCCGACAGGCCGGCCACGATGACCACAGCCAGCACGCCGGCCCCGGCAACAGTGGGCATCCACCGGCCAATAGGCGAAGGCGCGGCGCCACGACGGCGGCGCGGCTGTGGATGGGACGGTCTACGGGCATTCAAAACAGGCAAACTCCGACTGGGGGCGTCGTAGCCAATCTATCAGCCGCCTCCACGGCCCAGCCGTCGGTAACCGGTCAGGTAAACGGTCGAACCACTGGTTGGAGGTCACGCAACTCGCGTCGCAACTGCACCATCTCGCTGAGGATCTTGCGAATCACGCTGCCCGAGGCCAGGGTGCTCTCGCCCCTGGTCCGAGGGAAGTAGTCGACGCCGAACTGGATCACGTTGAAGCCCAGTTTGTTGGCCCGGATGATCAGCTCGGCATCGATGAACGACCCCTCGCTGCGCAATTCGAGGTGGTCGAAGATCGACCCGCGGCACAACTTGAAAGCGAAGTTGATGTCGCGCATGCGCACACCGAACAGCCGGCGGATCAGGAAGTTGTAGAAGAACGTGTACACGGTGCGCAGCGAGCCCTCGCCCGTGCGATCGAAGCGGAATGCGCTGACGATGTCGGCGTCGTAGTAGCGCATGAGTCGTATGGCCCTCGACACCTCGGCCATGTCGAACGGCAGATCGGCATCGCTGTACAGCACGACGTCGCCTGTGGCCTTGGCGAAGCCGGTCTTCATCGAACCGCCGAGCTTGCGATTGACGGGGTGATGAACCACACGGATGTGCGGGTCGGCGGCCGCCATCTCGTCGGCGAGCTTGCCGGTGTGGTCGGTCGAGGCATCGTCGACGATGATCAGTTCGTAGTCGAGGATCTCGTTGCGCTCCAACAACGAGCGGCATTCGATCGTCGCCGTCTCGATGGCCCGGTCGATGTATGCCTCTTCGTTCCACATCGGGAAGAAGACGCTGAGCTTCGTGAAAGGAGTCGCCCGCTCGGCTGCCATCGGCGCAAGGGTAGCGGGCGCATCCCCACTACGGCCGTCGCCCGATATGGTGCGATCAATGGATCCCGGCACATCGACGCAGGCTGAATCGCTGCCGCCATCGCCCCTCCCACCGCCTCCGCCGCCAGTTCTGCTGGCGCCATGGCTGCAACCACCGGTTCGGCGCGCCGGCCAGTTGAACCCACGGTGGCGGTTGGCCTTCGGTATCGGGTGGGCCGCGATCATCGTCGGGCAGATCTCGGTCTGGGAGTCGTCGCGCGTCATCGGTCTGTCGACGTGGTGGCTGGGCGCCGACTCGCAACCGCATCCGCTGCTGCTGCAATTGCTTCCGTTCTACGGCCCGCTGCTGGTCACTGTCGCAGCCATCTCGAACTGGCGCTACGCGCCGTACATGGGCATCGTGGTCGCCCTGTCTGGGGCGGCCATCGGCGTGGGCGATCTCGACAGAGTGCAGTGGATCGCAACCGTCGAGCTGGTGCTTGGTTTCGCCGCGCTGTGCATCAGCGTTGCGTCGCTCGCCGGCATGTACCGGCCAGCACGCGACTAGCCGAGCTTGCGGTCCTTCTCGACCACTACGACGCCGCGATCGCTGACGACGAACTCTTCGAGGTCGGCCGCGTTGTCGTGACCGATCGAGCGACCGGCCGGGATGTCGACGTTCTTGTCGATGACACACCGATGCAGTCGCGCCCCAGGGCCCACACGAACGCCGGGGAACAGGATCGACTCGCTGACGACCGCTAACGCGTCGACATAGGTCTCGGGCCCCAGGATCGAGCGCTCGACGGTCCCACCCGACACGATCGAGCCGGCACACAGCAGGCTGTTGTCGATCACCGGCCGTTCACCGCCCGGGCCGTGGTCGATCTTGGCCGGCGGCAACGGCAGTTGCAGGCTGTAGACCGGCCACTCGCCGTTGTAGAGACTGAACGGCGGTACCGGGGCGATGAGGTCCATGTTGGCCTCGTAGTACGCGTCGAGGCTCCCGACGTCGCGCCAGTAGCCACGCTCGTGCTCGGCTTGGCCGGGGATGACGTTGGTCGAGAAGTCGTACATGTGCGACACGCCGGCGCGGGTGAGCATGGGAATGACGTCGCCGCCGATGTCGGTGGCGATGTCGTCGGTGCCGGTCGGGCTGACGACGTCGATCAGCGTCTGGGTGTCGAATACGTAGTTGCCCATCGATGCCAACACGCGAGACGTGTCGCCCGGCATGGTGGGCGGGTTGGCGGGCTTCTCGTGGAAGGCGATGATCTTGCCGGCGGCCGAGGCCTCGATGATGCCGAACTGAGATCCTTCGGCAACCGGGACCGGGATCGCGGCGACAGTGACTCCCGCGCCGACGGCCATGTGATGCTCGACCATCTGGCGGGGATCCATGTGGTAGATGTGGTCGGCGCCGAACACACACACGATGTCGGGACGCTCGTCGCTTATGAGGTTGAGGTTCTGATAGATCGCGTCGGCCGAGCCGCTGAACCACTGCGGACCGCGCCGCATCTGCGCCGGCACCGGCGTGACGTAGTTGCCGAGCAACGTCGAGAAGCGCCAGGTCTGGCTGATGTGCCTGTCGAGACTGTGGCTCTTGTACTGGGTCAGCACCACGATCTTCAGATAGCGGGCGTTGGCGAAGTT
>JANOCR010000145.1:0-5162 GCA_031412355.1 Ilumatobacteraceae bacterium
CGAAGGTGATCATCCGTTTCGGCGATCAAGAGGTCTATCCGTCGCCTGTCGACGCCTCGGGGCTCGATTCCCTGGCGGCGTACATGCGCGGCGACGAGGTTCGCATCACCGCAGTGCTGTCTGCGGGCGATGCATCCGCGACGGTGTGGGGCTGCGACCTGACCGACGGCTACGTTCGGATCAACGCCGACTACACGACGTAGACCAAGGAGTTGGCATGCCCGCGCTTCCCGTTCGTCGCCTCGGTTCCTCCGATCTCGATGTTTCGTTGTTCGCGTTGGGGTCGTGGCGCACCTTCGAACGGATTCCACGCGAACAGGGTCTGGCCGTCATGCGGGCTGCACGCGACGTCGGCATCACGTTCCTCGACGACGCGCGATACAACGACGAGACGGGCAACGCCCCCATCGCCACCGGCTACTCGGAGATCGTGTTCGGCGAACTGTTCCGCGCCGCTGGATGGGCGCGCGACGAGGTGGTTGTTGCCAACAAACTGTGGTGGGAGTTCTGGCCCGAGCAGGATGCTGCCGGCGAGCTCGAATCGTCGCTCGGTCGCATGGGGCTAGACCACATCGATCTCATTTACACCATGCAACCGCCCGATGGGTTGACTATCGCCGAGCTCGTTACCCAGGTGGCCGCGCTGGTTGGGTCGGGGCGGGCCCGGGCATGGGGCATCGGGAACTGGCCGGCCGACCAGCTGGCCGAGGCCGTGCAAGCCGCGCGCGATCTGGGTGTGGCGCTGCCCGCCGCCGCGCAGTTGCCATATAGCCTGGTCCGCGCCGATTGGGTGCAGGACACGGCGATGGAAGCCGTACTGGCCGATGCCGACATCGGCTTGGTGGCTTCGTATGTGCTCGCGGGCGGCACCTTGACCGGCAAGTACCTGCACGGCCAGTCGGGGCGCGCCGATGCCGACGACACACCGGCGATCGTGGCGGGCAAGCAGCGCGCAGCCGTGGTGATCGAGCTTGCACGCGAGTGGAACGTGTCGCCGGCCAGCTTGGCATTCTCGTTCGCCCTGTCGCACCCGCGCCTGTCGAGTGTGCTGTTCGGCGCCACCACGCCCGAGCAGGTTCGCGAGAACGTGGCTTCGCTCGAGGTGTTCAGGTCGCTCGACGACGACCAACGTCGTCGCCTCAGCGCCCTGGCATCCACCTAGCCCCCTTCAGCGCCATGCATAGTCGGCCGCCCAACTGGGTACAGGTACGCCATGGAAATCATCCGAAACGACGATGGATCGCTGACTGTTCCCGTAACGCCGACGCGCCACCACGGTGACGACGAGGACACCGAGGCCCCCACCGAGCCGGAGGCAACCACCCCAGAATCAACCAGCAGGGTGCTGCGCCCTGGTGAGGGTGGCTACGCCGAAGCCCTTGCCGAGTGGGACGCCCAGCAGAACCCGGATCACGAAGTCGTGTCGACGGCGTCTGGTCGTGAGCAGGCCATGGCCGTGGTGCACGCCGTCGCCGAGGACCCCGAGCATGTTGCCGAGGCCGTCGAGTCACTCGAAGACCCCGCCGCCAGCGCCGACGCCCTGCGCCATGTGTTGGTCGGCGGAACTCCGTCGATCCAGGCCTTCGCCTCTGAAGTGGCCGACGCAGAAGGCGGCGACGAACTTCCGCACCACAAGGCCACCAAGATCATCGGCCAGGTGCTGGCGGAGATCGACACCCCCTAATCCCTAGTGGAGTGTTACGCGCCACCCCGGGTGGGCTCGAGACACTCCACTGTCAGTCGGGACTCACGGCAGCGTGACTGGCGGAAGGTGGTCGTCGATCGGGAGGTCGCCGTGCACGAACGCGGTGACGGTGCTGGTTAGCAGTTCGGCCGATCCGTCGAGGGTCGTCGAGAACGCAGTGTCGCCGGCATCTCGACCGGTGGCAATGCGCACGAGCGACTGGCGCGGTGCCATCCTCGTGGCATCGACGATCTCCCACCTGTCGCCAGTTGCTACCTCGGCGACAGCGTGAAAATCCATCGGCGTCACACCCGGTGCGTACACCGAGACGAGGCGGGCAGGTACACCAGCAGCGCGACACAACGCCATGGTCAGATGGGCGAAGTCGCGACACACGCCCTGGCCGGCCAGCAGTGTGTCGACCGCTGTGTCGAACGGCCCGCTGCTGCCCGGCTCGTAGCGCAGCCTGCTGAACACCCAGTCGCCGATCACCCGGCCGCGAGCCGTCGGGTCCACTGGCACACCCAGCTCGACATCGGCGAACGCCTCCAGCAGATCGGACGGGCAGTACCGGCTGGGTCTCACGGCGAACAGCTTTTCGGCAGCGGTCGGGATGCCATCGTCATTCGCCGCCCGTTGCACGATCGAGCGGTAGTCGACCGACAGGCGGCCGGCGCCGCAGGCGACGATGTGCGCCCGGCCGCCGTGCTCGACGGCCACTTCGTCGACGGCGATGCGCCGGCCGTCGAGTTCGACCGCAAGCTCGTCGACCTCGAATGATCCTGCCGACGACGCCGCCGCCACTTGCAGCGCGAGCACGACGTGATCGTCGACATCGAATGTGAGCGCGCAACCGACTTCGACGCGGATCGGGAGCAGCGGGGCAGCGATGCATCAACCTTGCCAGCATCGCCACGCGACGGCAACTCTGACCCGCTCGATCTCGGGTCCGCGATCAGGCGAGGAGTATGGTCGGAGTCTGACATGGGCATACAGGTTGCGAACGGACCGGTCTCGTGGGGGGTCGACTTGCCCGACAAGCCGGGGGCTCCGCCGTGGGAAGAGGTCTTCGACGAGATCAGCGAGGCCGGCTACACGTTGTGCGAACTCGGCCCGATGGGGTACCTGCCTGACGACAACGAACGCGTGCGAGCCGAGCTCGACTCCCGCGGTCTCGGCGTCGCCGGCTCGTACATCTTCGAGCCGATGCACGACCGAGATCGTCACGGCGACATCAACGTCACGACCGAGCGGACCTGCCGGCGGATCGCCGACCTTGGGGGCAGGTACCTCGTGATCATCGACATGGTCAGCGAAGAACGCGGCGCAACGGCAGGGCGATCCGCAGTAGCTCAACGATTGAACGGTGAGGCCTACGAAACCCTGTTGACGGGGGTGCGTCAGGCATCGGCCATCGCTCTCCGGCACGGGCTGACGCCTGTGCTTCATCAGCACTGCGGTACCTACATCGAGTTCGAGGACGAGGTCGATCGAGTGCTGACCGACACGGTCGACGACGGCTTGCAACTGTGCATCGACACCGGGCACTTCATGTACGCGGGCGTCGATCCTGTTCGCTTCTTCGCCGAGCACCGCGACCGAACGGCCTACCTGCACCTCAAGGACATCAACCCGGTGGTCCATCAGAAGGCACTCGGCGATGGCGTTGCGTTCTTCGACGCCGTCTCGCTGGGAGTGTTCTGCCCGGTGGGCCAGGGCATGGTCGACTTCAGCGCATTGGCGAGCGCGCTGCACGGATTCGACGGACCCGGCACGATCGAGCAGGACCGCGATTTCCGCTCCACCACGACCGCGTTGGAAGACGCCAAGGCCAGCCTCGACTACCTGCGCGGCATCGGCATCGCCAACTAGACCACGCGCCGGGTCACGGCGACGCTCGAACCCGTGGCGACCGCGGCGATCACGGCATCGGTCACTTCGGCGACGCGCATGCCGTCGACGAACGTGGGCCCCGACAGCACCTTGCCCGCCGACAGGTTGCGCAGCGTGTTGCGTGCTGCAATCGTGAACGCATCGGTGTACCCGAGGCCCTGCGCAGCAACGGTGTGGATGCCATCGGCACCCGGGTGTGCTGGGCCGACCAGGATCGTGCGGAAGCCCTGGCGGTCGTGCGGATCGGTGCCATCGAAGAAGTGAAGTTCGTTCGAGCGCTGCCAACTGAACGACACCGAGCCGCGGGACCCGATGATCTCGAAGCCGAGGTCGCACTTGTGCCCGGTGCCCGCCCACGAGGCGAGGATGGAGCCGGTGGCGCCACACTCGAAGTCGGCGAGAATCTCGGTCTGGTCGTCGACCGTGACATCGACGAGGTAGCCGTCGAAATCGCGGCGCTGATGCACGAAGGTCTGCATACGCGCCGCGACCTGCGAGATCGGGCCGACGAGATGCTGGAGCAGGTCGATGCAGTGCGAACCGACGTCGCCGAGCGCGCCGGAGCCGGCCCTGGAGCGGTCGAACCGCCAACTCATCGGCACGTCGGGGTTGCTGTTGTAATCGAGTAGGAACTGGCTCCTGGCAGTTCGCACCGTTCCGATAGCCCCCTCGTCGATCAGTTGGCGGGCCATGGCGACGGCCGGCCACTGGCGATAAACGAAGCCGACCTGCGTGACTCGATCAGTGGCCGCGGCCGCCTCGCAGAGGCGATGTGCACTGTCGCCGTCGAGCGCCAGCGGCTTCTCGCACAACACGTGCTTGCCCCGCTGCAATGCATCGAGGGCGACATCGACGTGCGTGTCGTTGGGTGTGCAGATGTCGACCACATCGACATCGTCGGCTGCCGTGACTTCCTGCCACGTCGGCACGGATCGCGACCAGCCCCAGTCGCGTGCCGCCCTGTCGGCAAGCGCCGGATCGAAGTCGGCGACCGCCACTGGGTCGACAGCGGGCGTCTCGGCACCGAACAACATGGCCGCGTTTCGATAGGCGATGCTGTGGATCTTGCCCATGAAGCCCGCGCCGACCAGGCCGATACGAACCGCGTCCACACAGACCTCCCCTCGTCGTCGACGGCGCAGTCTAGGCAGCGACCGCTTCGCGCGAAGATCCCGTCCATGGAACTTCGCGAACTGTTGATCGACCTGTTCGAACGGATCACCGAGCACGTGCACGAGGCCGTCGACGGGCTCGATTCCCAGGCCTTGGTCGCTGCGCCGGAGCCCGGCGCAAACCCCATCGGCTGGCAGGTGTGGCACCTCACGCGAGTGCAGGACGACCACATTGCCGACATCCTCGGGCAGCCACAGGTGTGGGCGTCCGGTGGCTGGGCTTCTCGATTCGGCGTAACCGCCGACCCCGACAACACCGGGTACGGACATTCGTGGGACGACGTGCTGACCATTCGCCCGGAGAGTGCCGACGCCCTGATCGAGTACTACGAGGCTGTGTGGGTGCGCACTCGCGAACTGCTCGAACGCATCACGCCCGAGGATCTCGATCGCATCGTCGACGAGCGTTGGAG
>JANOCR010000146.1:0-2853 GCA_031412355.1 Ilumatobacteraceae bacterium
GATCGGCGAACGCGGCCTGATCTCCACGTTGGACGCGTTTGATGAGTGTGGGTAGATCGGAGGTCGACTCGGCGATGTGATCATGCTGCCACGGATGCGGCGTAGCAAACGGAACTTCCAGAGTCGCCATCATTCGTCCGCAGCTCCCGAGATTCCGATGATGCTCGCGACCGCCATGTCCATGGTTCGCATCCTCGATGCAATTGGATCAATCAGGACTCGTAGTTGTCAGCTCGGTCGACGATCGATGTGTGCACGCGACAAGGGCGAGGGGCCGAAGCCTCCTCGCCCTTGGTTCCTTGATGCGTGCGACTCAGGGCATGAGCACAGCGTCGATCACGTGGACAGTGGCGTTGGCCGTCTGAATGTCGGCACAGCCGACCGTGGCCTGACCGTTGACCATCAACGTACCGTCGCCGGCGACCTCGATCGAGATGTCGGCGCCGTTGACCGTGGTCACCGAGTCGAGGTCAGCGAGGTCGGCGCTCGACAGCTTCTTGCCAGCGACGACGTGCAGCGTCAACACCGACGTGAGCGCGTCCTTGTCGGCGAGGAGGGCGTTGACCGCGTCGCCACCGAGGGCTTCGAATGCGGGGTTTGCGGGGGCGAAGATGGTGAACGGGCCATCGCTGTTGAGCGTGTCGACGAGACCGGCCTCGGTCACTGCGGCCACGAGCGTCGACAGCACTGGGTTGTTCGATGCAGCCGTCGCGGCGTTGTCGTCGGTCATCCCGGCGAACGATCCTTCGCCGTCAGCTGGAACTGCCGAGCACAGCGGTCCGCTCGGCATCATCATGCCCGCCTCATCGGTGGTCATCGGGGCTTCGTCCGCAGGCGGCATCAGCACTTCACCGATGATGTGCACGGTTGCATTGGCGGTGACGACGTTCGAGCAGAGGACGGCCACCTGGTTGACGGTGGTGCCATCGGCACTGAACTCGAGCGTGCCGCCATTGACGGTCTCTGCCGTACCGGCCGCGCCGAGCGCTGTTGCGTCGAGGCTCTTGCCGGCGATCACGTGGTACGTGAGGATCGAGGTGAGAAGTTCCTTGTCGGCCAGCACAGCAGCCAGGTCGTCCTCGGGGATCGCGGCGAACGCATCATTGACCGGTGCGAAGATGGTGAACGGGCCGTCGCTGTTGAGAGTGTCGACGAGACCAGCTTCGGTAACGGCGGTCACGAGCGTCGACAGCAGCGGGTTGTTGCTGGCGGCGGTTGCGGCGGTGTCGTCGGTCATCCCGGCGAACGAGCCTTCACCTTCGGTCGGAACGGCGCTACACGCCGGGCCGAACGGGCCATCGGTTGCTGGGCTGGTCATGCCGGGCGCGTCGGTCGCCGCCGGCGCTTGGCTGGCGGCGGGCGCCTCGGTGTTTGCGGCTTCGGAATCGCTGCCGCAAGCTGCGGCGATGAGTGACAGCGATGCGACTGCTGTCATCAACGTGATGGTTCGGACGCGGTTGATCATGATGGGGGGTTCTCCTTGAACGGGTTTGGTTGGGGGGTGTTGTTCACGCTGCAATGCAACGAGACTTGATGGCTTCAAGAGTGAGCCGGGGGCGGATCATTCGATGAACACCACGATCTGGTGGTGCCCGGAGGCACCGTTCGGGAGTGGTTCGGATCGTTCGTCGGTTTGGATCACGCCGTTTCCATCTGTTGCCCGACACCGGATCGACGTGCGCCCGGTTGCCGTCGGTGCCCAGCGGAATGCCCACTGACGCCACGTGTCGGTGTTGAGCGCCTCGCCCATCTCGGCGGGCATCCAGGGGCCGTCTGCGATCTGCACCTCGACGTTGCTGATGCCAATTGTCTGCGCCCAGGCAACACCACCGATCGCCGCCATGCCGTCGGCGCTTCGGGTGAGCGTTCCGAGCCCATCGACCGAGTCGATGCGGCTCATCAACTTGATCGGCGCGCGATCGGAGTAGCCGCGGGGCACCCAATAACTCTCAAACTTCTCGAACGTCGTGAGCTCGATCTCGGTGAGCCATTTCGTCGCGGAGACGTAGCCGTATAGCCCGGGGACGATGAGCCGAACTGGGAAACCATGTTCGAGCGGAAGTGCTTCACCGTTCATCCCGAAGGCGACGAGTGCGTTGCGCCCGTCAGTTGCGGCTTCGATCGGGAAACCGCACGTGTACCCGTCGATCGACCGGCCGACGACCTGGTCGGCGCCGGATTGCACGCCAGCTTCGGCCAACAGCTCGTCGAGGCGTACACCGAGCCATCTGGCGTTGCCGACCAGCTCGCCACCAATCGTGTTAGACACGCACGTGAGCGTGATGTCGCACTCGACGACGTTTCGCGTCATCAGCTCGTCGAAACTGAACCGCAGTTCCTTGTCGACCATGCCGGTGAGCCGGAGCTCGTAGTCGTCGGTCGGGATCTGCGGAACGGTGAGCGCGGTGTCGATGCGGTAGAAGTCGGCGTTCGGCGTGATGAACGGCGTGATGCCGTCGATGCCTACGGTCACTCCCTGCGGGATGGTCACAAGCGGTTCGGATGCGGTGGGGAGCACGACGTTTGCCCGTGACTCCGCAGCGCTGAAGCGGCTCTTGATCGCCCGGCCGACGACCGCCGCACCCGCACCGGCGAAGGCCAAGGCGGCGAGCAAACCGCCGCTGCGGACCAGCACCTGGCGGCGGGTCGCCCCACCAGCGACGCTTGCGCACAGTTCACCAGTCGTCGAGTCATCGAGTTCGGCATTCGCACCTGGCGTCGCGGTTGGAAGGACGGATTGAGCGATTCGATGGACGGACCACAGGGCGAGGGCGCCGACCACGGCACCGAACGTCGAGGGGATCGCGTCGGAGAGTGATCCACCCACTCGCCTGGTGAGGGCGGCGTAGGAAC
>JANOCR010000147.1:0-3168 GCA_031412355.1 Ilumatobacteraceae bacterium
AGCCCGAGACGATCGCCCTGCAGGGTCCCGCCGCGGAGTTCGTGGCTGGCTTCAACCTCAACGGCATCGCCGCGACCGACGACGGTCGCACCCTGATCGTCGTCAACTCGTCCAAGGGCGAGCTGTACACCGTCGATGCAAAGACGGGCGAGAGCGCCCTGATCGACCTCGGTGGTGTATCAGTCGCGACGGGCGACGGAATCCTGCTGGAGGGCAGGACACTCTATGTGTTGCAGAACGGCAACCCGAACCAGTTCGTCGTGATTCGCCTCAGCCGGCATCTCAACGAGGGAAGAGTGCTCGACACCATCACCAGTGCCCTGTTCGAAACCGCCACGACGCTCGCCAAGAAGGGTGACATCCTGGTCGCGGTCAACGCCCAGTTCGCCGGCGCACCGATCGATCCCGAGGCCGAGGTCGTGTTGATCGATCACGGCGGGCACGACGACTGATCATCACCAGCCACGCAGATCGATCGGTCACCGCTCGATTACGTCGTCGTCGCCGACCAACAAGGCCGGAGTCGACAAGTCGGAGACCTTCACTCGACCGCCCCGAGCCGAGTCAGAACGAGCCGGTCCAGTTCGAGTTCGTTCGCTTGCTGGCGTACGACGTCGACGTCGTCGAACGTCCATCCACTGATCTCGAACGGCCGGTCGCCTGCAGCATCGCGCGCGGCCTTCACGAACTCGCTCGCGCGCTCGCTGGTCATCCGGATGTTGATGCCATCGGCAAGCTGTCCAGCCAGCGTTGCCAGTCGAACGCTGTTGACACCGACGATTATCGGCATGCCTTCAGGCAGCAGGCGGATCAGGCGAATCTGCTCGACGACCGCAGCGTGACGATCGGCGATGTCCGCGTGCATCGAGATGTTGCGCACGACTTGCTCCGCACCCCATTTGCTGGTGGGAGACGAGCCCGCGCCGAGGCCAAGGATCAGCCTGCCGCCACTGATCCGCTGCACGCTCGATGCTGCGGCGGCGAGCATCGCAGGATGGCGGTTGGCGACATTGGCGACCAGCGTGCCGAGAGCGATGGTGGTGGTCGTCACCGCAAGCGCGCCCAACAGCGTGAAACACTCCAGCATCGGCCGGTCGCCTTGAAGAGTCTCTCCATCCAGGTGATCGAACACCCAGGTGGTGTCGTAGCCCTCGGCTTCAGCGCGTAGCACGGCGTCGCGAAGCTCCGGCCAGTCATTTGCGCCAGGGCTGAATTGAATGTCGATCTTCATGAGGTCCCAGCGTTGCTCGGCGGTGCGGGCGGAGGGACTTGAACCCACACTCCTTGCGGAACAGGGACCTAAACCCTGCGCGTCTGCCAGTTTCGCCACGCCCGCGGCGAGACCGTCACGATATCGACCTCACTACCTCGGCGGCCACCGCCCTGCCGTCGAGCGCGCAACGGTCGGCAGTGGCGACCTTGTGGACGAGGTTGCCGACGGCGAAGACGCGGTCGCGAGACGTCCGGAAGGTGTCGTCGACCGATGGGCCCTTGATCTCCGGATTCATCGCCAACCCACTGCTTCGGGCGAGTTCGTTGTCGGGAACCCAGTCGCCGGTGAAAACCACGGTGTCGCACTCGATCGTGCGACCGTCGGTCAAGACGACGTGCTCGACCCGGCGCCGACCCGCGATCTCGGCGATGTCGACGCCGGTCAATACGGGTACTCGGCGCACGGTCGCCGCAGCAAACTTCAGAACCGCATACGTCTGATGGCGGGGGAGTGGCGTCACCACCGCGACCGATCGACAACCGATGTGGGCCAACGTCAGAATCGCCGAGAAGCTGACGTGCTCGGCACCGACGATCACCGCCCGTGTGCCGACTCGGCGGCCCGCCATCGCCAGTTGCTGGACCGACCCGGTCGTGAAGATTCCCATCGGTCGATCGCCCGGAACTAGTCGTGCGGCTCGGGGCCGCTCGCGAACACCGGTGGCCAGGATCACGGCGTCGGCGTCGAGATCGTCGAGCGAGAACACGGCAGTGCCACGACGCAGATCGACACCTGCACGCGTGGCGCGCTGGACCATTGCGCGGGCGTAGCGCGGGCCCGACATCAGTCGATGAAGGTCGAGCATTCCGAAGCCGAGATGGTCGGTGTGGCGGGGGACTCCTCCGGCCTGCTGCTCGCGCTCGTAGACGATGACGGCGCCGACACCGAGGCGTCGTAACTCGGTGGCCGCCGACAGTCCCGACGGGCCGCCTCCGACGATTGCGACACTGCGGTCACCGAGGCTCACGGTGCCACGCTCCAACCGGTGAGATTGCACAGTTCGGCTTGGCAGTAGAAGCCCTGGCAGCGTCCCGCCAACACGCGGGTGCGCCGTCGCAAGCCGTCGAAGTCGACAGCCGGAACCGCAGCCGTGCAGGCCGCGGTGACCTCGCCGACCGTCACCCGCTCGCAGTGGCAGACGATCTGTCCGCCGCGTTGATACGGACGTTCGTCGGCTTCACCCAGCGATGTCAGGCGGATCGCTTGCAGTTGTTCCTTACGGTCGGCCGTGAGCCCGCACTGGACCAACCGTTCCAGGGCTTCTTCCGCCAAGGCCATTGCGGAGGTGAGGCCGGTCGAGCGAATCCCACCGAGACAGACATACCGCAGATCGATGTCGTGACTGATCTGATAGTCGCTGTGCTCGGTCGCGGCGCGCAGCCCGGCGTACACCGCCGTCACTTCTTCGTCGATCAGCGCAGGAAGGATTCGCCGTCCTTTGGCGAGGAGGCTGTCGATGCCGGCGCGCGTCGAGCCGGTCGCTGTCTTGTCGGCGATGTCGTCGGCAGTCGGGCCCAGCATGACGTTGCCGAACACCGTTGGGGCGACCAGAACGCCCTTGGTGTGCGAAGTCGGGACGGGCAGGATCGTGCGGTCGAGCAATGGCCTGGCCAGCTTGTCGAACACGATCAGTTCGCCGCGGCGCGGCCGGATCGTGAACCCGTCGAGGCCCAGTGACCGATGCAGATCGTCGCCGCGCAGGCCCGCCACATTGACGACGAATCGCCCGCGGACCCGCTGTCCGCTCGTTGTGGTGATCGTGGTGACGTCGGCGCCGACCTCGCACGCGGCCACGTCGAAGTTCACCATCACGGTCGCGGCGGTGGGCATAGCATAGTAAGGGCAATCCAAACGCGGCCAACCACCGACAAATATATTTTGGGGCGGGCCCACCC
>JANOCR010000148.1:0-16744 GCA_031412355.1 Ilumatobacteraceae bacterium
CGATTCTGCAGGCTCGGGATTCGGCGCGAACTCATGGCTCGTCGAGGAAATGTACGAGCAGTTCCGATCCGATCCCGGTTCGGTCAGCGACACCTGGCGCGAGTTCTTCTCCGACTACAAGCCCGCGATGCCGCCCCCCGCTGCCGCCCCGGTGCCGGCTGCAACCACGGCCTCGACGCCATCGAACGGTGCCGAGGTACCGGCAGCGCGTGCGGACTCGCCAGCGGCGCAAGAGGACCTGGGCGACCCCATTCGCGGCGCCGGCGCGGCCATCGCCGCAAACATGGAGCGCAGCTTGTCGGTGCCGACGGCCACGAGCTTCCGCGACATCCCGGCCAAGCTGCTCGAGGTCAACCGCAAGGTGATCAACGGCTATCGCAGTCGCAGCGGGCAGGGCAAGGTCAGTTTCACGCATCTCATCGGTTTCGCAGTCGTGCGAGCGATCGCCGACGCGGTCCCCAACATGGGCAACTCCTTCACAACCGGTGCCGATGGCAAGCCGCGCGTGATTCACAACCCGGCCATCAACATGGGACTGGCTGTCGATGTCGACAAGGGCGACGGCACGCGCACTTTGGTAGTGCCGGTGCTGCGCAATGCCGACACGCTCGACTTCAGCGGCTTCCTTGCGGCGTACGAAGACCTGATCCGAAAGGTGAAAGGCAACAAGCTTGCGGTCAGCGACTTTCAGGGAGCCACGATCACCCTGACCAATCCTGGCACGATCGGCACGGTGCAGAGCGTGCCTCGGCTCATGCCCGGACAGGGCGTGATCGTGGGTGTCGGAACCATCGACTATCCCGCCGAGTTCCAGGGTGCCGACGAGCGTGCACTCGGCGCGTTCGGGGTCAGCAAGGTCGTCACGATCACAAGTACGTACGACCATCGCATCATTCAGGGCGCCGAGAGCGGCATGTTCTTGAAGTACGTGCACCAGTTGCTGTTGGGCGACCACGGCTTCTACGAAGACGTGTTCAAGAGCCTCGGTGTGCCGTACGAAGCGGTGAAGTGGCGTGTCGATCTCAGCCCGATCGACAGCGAAGAGGCGATGCTGCACAAGCAGATGCAGATCGCCACGCTCATACGTGTGCATCGCGTTCGCGGCCATCTGATCGCCGATCTCGATCCGCTGCACTGGAAAGAGCCCGACATGCCGGTGGAGCTGGACCCGGCTACGTACGGCCTCACGATCTGGGATCTCGATCGCGAGTTCCTCACCGGTGGTGTTGGCGGCTCCGAGAAGATGAAGTTGGGCGATCTGCTGGGCGTGTTGCGCGATGCCTACTGCCGCACGATCGGCATCGAGTACATGCACATCCAGGATTTCGCCGAGCAGCGCTGGATCCAATCGAAGGTCGAGGGCGTGCAGCCCGTTGTCACCAAGGAGCGCAAGCAGCGCATCGTCGAGCGGCTCAACGCCGCAGAGGCGTTCGAGAAGTTCTTGGCGACGAAGTATGTGGGCACCAAGCGTTTCGGATTGGAGGGCGCCGAGTCGGCGATCCCGATCCTCGATCAGGTGCTGTCGATGGCCGCGGACGCGGGGCTCGACTCGGCAGCAATCGGCATGGCCCACCGCGGCAGGCTCAGTGTGCTCGGGAACGTGATCGGCAAGAGCTACGACCAGATCTTCAAGGAGTTCGAGGGGCACATCGACCCGATCTCGGTGCAGGGCTCGGGCGACGTGAAGTACCACCTCGGCGCCACCGGCAAGTACGAGAGTCCGGCGGGCGCTGATATCCGCGTCGAATTGGCCGCCAACCCAAGTCACCTCGAAACGGTGGACCCGATCGTGTTGGGCATGATGCGCGCATCTCAGGACCGCATCGATCCTCCGGGTTCGTTCCCGACGTTGCCGATCCTGTTGCACGGCGATGCTGCCTTCGCCGGTCAGGGAATCGTGGCCGAGTGCCTGGCGATGAGCGACATCAAGGGCTACCGCGTCGGCGGCACCATCCACCTCATCATCAACAACCAGATCGGGTTCACCACCAGCCCGCAGTACGCGCGTAGTTCGCTGTACTGCAGCGATGTCGCCAAGACGGTGCAGGCGCCGATCTTCCACGTCAACGGCGACGACCCCGAAGCATGCGTGCGGGTGGCTCAGCTGGCGTTCGAGTACCGCGAGACGTTCCACAAGGACGTGGTCATCGACATGGTCTGCTATCGCCGTCACGGGCACAACGAGGGCGACGATCCCAGCTACACCCAGCCGTTGATGTACAAAGCCATCGCCGAGCGGCGCAGCGTGCGCAAGCTCTATGTCGAAGCGTTGGTGAAGCGCGGCGAACTGACCGTCGAAGAAGCCGAAGGTGCGCTGGCAGATTTTCAGAGCAAGTTGCAGGTCGCGTTGGATCAAACGCGCGCGCACGCCCCCGAGGTTGTCAAAGCACCGAAGCCGCCCAAGCCGCTGGGTGTCTTGCCCCACGTGCCGACCGGGGTCGAGCGGGCCCGCCTCGACGCGATCTTCGCCCACCTCACCGAGTATCCCGCCGACTTCACGCCGCACCCCAAGCTGGTCCGCCTGTTCGAGACCAGGGACAAGACCTACCACGAGCTCGGAGAAGTCGAGTGGGCAACCGCTGAGGCGTTGGCCATCGGCTCGCTGGTGCTCGAAGGAACGCCGGTGCGGCTGGCGGGCGAAGACAGCCGTCGGGGCA
The DNA here is from genome assembly GCA_031412355.1 of Ilumatobacteraceae bacterium. Lineage (GTDB taxonomy): Bacteria > Actinomycetota > Acidimicrobiia > Acidimicrobiales > Ilumatobacteraceae > JAENVT01. The sequence continues at coordinate 2,658 of JANOCR010000148.1, forward strand.
CGTTCAGCCAGCGACACGCGGCGTTGATCGACTACGAGAACGAGAACGACTGGATTCCGCTGAACACACTCGACGGCGCGTCCGCACGATTCTGGGTGTACGACAGCTTGCTCAGCGAATACGCGGCTCTCGGCTACGAGTACGGATACGCGCACGCCAATCGCGAAGCGTTGGTCATGTGGGAGGCCCAGTTCGGCGACTTCATCAACGGCGCGCAGGTCATCATCGACCAATACCTGGTCGCCGCTGAAGACAAGTGGGGACAGCTCAACGGCTTGGTGCTGCTGCTGCCTCACGGTTTCGAGGGGCAGGGCCCCGAGCACTCGTCGGCGCGCATCGAACGATTCCTGCAGCTGTGCGCCGAGGACAACATTCAGGTCTGCAACGCCACAACCGCTGCGCAGTACTTCCACCTGCTGCGCCGGCAGGTGCGTCGCGATGTGCGCAGGCCGCTTGTTGTCGTCACGCCAAAGGCGCCACTGCGCATGAAGGAGAGCCGGTCGCCGGTCGATGCTCTGACCACCGGATCGTTCGAAGAGGTGCTCGACGACCCGGCAGTCACCGACCCCGCGTCCATTCAGCGATTGGTGTTCTGCAGCGGCAAGATCGCTTGGGATGCCATGGCCGAGCGTGATCGACGGTCGGCACCTGTGGCCGTCGTGCGCGTCGAGCAGTTGTACCCGTTCCCTTCCGAACGGATGCTCGAGGTGCTGGCCGCCTACCCGAACGCCAAAGACCTGGTCTGGCTGCAAGAAGAGCCCGAGAACATGGGCGCTTGGACGTTCGTCGAGGCGCGCACCTGGCGTGTCAAAGAGCGTGGCTACGACTTGCGGCACGTGTCGCGCGTCGAAAGCGGAAGCCCGGCGACGGGTACGAAGGCCATCCACGATCAAGAGCTCGCCGACCTGTTGGAAGACACGTTCCACGGCTTCTAGAACTCGGCCGGCTGCGGTTGAATCGGTAACAGATTTCCAGCGTCTGATGACTGGCGCCCCGTAACGGGGCCGCAGTCGTCAAACGCTGCCAAGAACCTAGGCGTGAATGTGGTGCAACGTGGTGAAGCGCGACCGAAAGGCTGTGGTCTTGGCAGCAACGGCCGCTGCGTCGCCGCGCAGCGCATCGACGATCAGGCTGGCCAGTTCGGGCATGTCGGCAACGGTCATGCCCCAGCGCACGATCTCCGGCGTTCCGAGGCGCAGCCCCGACCACTCGTCTCCGCCGGGCAGACCGATGGCGCAGGCCAGGATGTTGGCGTCGCGCAACACGAGTGCGGCCTGGTGGCCGCCGTTCCATTGCGCTGCATCGACAGCGAACTGGTGTGACATCGTGTAGCCCTGCTCGGTGGAGAACACAGGCATGCCCAGTGCCGCCAGTTCGTTCGCCAGTGCCGATGCCGTTGCAACCATTTCCGCTGCATACTCGAGCCCGCCGTCCAGCCAGTCGAGCAGCGTGATCGCCAACGACGCGGTCTTGCCCGCGTCGAAATTGGCGGTGAGACCGGGATAGGCGATCGCGTCGACACGCTCGGCGAGGTCCGCACTGTTGGTCAACAGCAACCCGCCTGGCGGACCTCCGAGGCTCTTGTACGTGCTCATCGTCATCAGGTCAGCGCCAAGAGCGAGCGGGTTTGGCCAGACTCTGCCGGCAAACATTCCGCACGCGTGGGCGGCGTCGAACAGCACCGCTGCGCCGACTGTGTCTGCGATCTCGCGCACCTCGGTCACGGGGTGCGGCAGAAGGTTGAGGCTGGCACCCATCGTGATCAACTTCGGCCGCACCTGCCGAGCCAGTTCGGCAAGACCTTGGAGATCGATGGTGAACCGTCGGGCATCGATCGGACATTCGTGGATGTCGAGGCCGTACAGACCGGCGGCACCAGCCCGACGATGGGTGATGTGACCGCCGATCGATGGTGGCGTCACGATGATGGAGTCTCCCGGCTGACATGTGGCCATGAATGCGTACAGGTTGGCGAGGGCGCCGGAGCCGACGCGGATCTCCGCGAACCTGGCGTCGAACACGCGGCAGGCGAGATCGGCAGCGATCACCTCGATCTCCTCGATGGCTTCCAAGCCCATCTCGTACTTCTCCCCGGCGTAGCCCAACGACGGGCGCGAGCCGAGCCCCGCGGCCAGAGCAGCCTCGGCGCGGGGGTTCATGACGTTGGTTGCGGGGTTGAGGTTGATGCACTCCACCTCGTGGATCTGCCTGTTTCGTTCGATCAACGTCTCGACGAGGTCGACCGTCTCGGCACCCGTGAGGCTGGCGATTGCATCCCGGATCGTCGACTCGCGCTGCTGCGGCCACGCAGGCAGCCACGTGCGAGCGCGCACGGAGTCGACCTCCACCTGATCGTCGGAACGTGTTTCCATCGTCGGATCGTTGCATGTCCACCCGAGTGCTGCGGTCAGATCAACGATTGCCTGCTTCGCATTCGTGACTTTGATCGTTGTCATGCCCATTGCAGCGGCGGGCTTGAGGTTGATGCCGAGGTCGTCGAGAAACACGCACTCGGGTGGCTGAACACCCAGCAACTCGCACGCGATCTCGTAGAAGCGCGGCTCCGGCTTGCGCACGCCGACCTTGCTGCTCTCGACGATCACATCGAATCGATCCATGATCGCCGCGATCTGCTGGGCTGGTGCGTCGCCCGCTGCGGCACGTCCGTCGCCTCCGATGACGTTGTTGGTCAGACAGGCGACGAGATATCCCGCAGCCTTCACACGATCGAGCATGTCGACCATCTCTGGACGCACATCTCCCGCCAGCAACGATAAAACGTCGGCACCTGCAACGCGATGCCCGAGCGCCTCGGACTCGGCGGCGAACATGGTGTCGAACTGCTCGGGTGTGGTCTCATTGCGTTCCAGGAGTGCCCACGCGTTGGCATGGGGGTTGGTCGTGTTGACACCGCGAATGAAGTCGATCGGAAGGTGGTGCTCGGTCTCGTAACGACGAAACGCCTCGAACGGGCTGGTCAAGATCACACCGCCGAAGTCCCACAACACCGCCTTCATCATGACGAGCATCGTAGGCAGTCGCCCCCGGGCGTGATTGACTGACCTGGTTATGCCACGTCATGTCGTCGTCGACGGTTCGAACCTCGCTACAGAGGGCCGATCCATCCCCAGTCTCAAACAACTCAACGAGGCGGTGCTGGCGTACATGTCCGAGCATCCCGATGCCTTGATCACCGTCGTTGTCGATGCGACATTCGGACATCGCATCGATGCCAAAGAGGTCGAGGAGTTCGACGACGCTGTCAGCAACAACGAAATCGTCGCACCACCCGCCGGCGCGATTGGCCGAGGCGATGCATTCGTGCTCAGCATCGCCAACAAGGTCAACGCGACGATCCTGTCGAACGACAGCTACCAGGAGTTCCACGGCACGCACACCTGGTTGTTCGACGAGGGGCGTCTCATCGGCGGCAAGCCCGTGCCGCACATCGGTTGGGTGTTCGTCAATCGTTTGCCGGTGCGCGGGCCCACCAGTCGCAAATCCGTCAGCGAGGCCAAGCGCAGCCGTTCGCCCAAGGCAAAGGCCGCCAGCCCCGAGGCCAGCATGCCGATGCCTGTTCCCGCAGCTCCTCCGCCAGGCGCAACACTGCAGAAGGCCGGCCGGGGGCGCGATGCGGCCAAGCCTGCTGCCACGGCCAAGCAGAGCGACACGGCCAGGCAGAGCGACACGGGTGACACCCGAGCGGAACCGACGCCACGCAGCACGGGAACCAACGATCTGCTGGCGTTCTTGACCTTCGTCGAGCACCACAAGCCCGGCAGCAGCGTCAACGCCATTGTCGAGAACTACTCGTCGCACGGCGCGTATGTGCGCATCGGCGACGTCAAGGGTTACGTCCCGCTGAGCCTTATGGCCGATCCAGCGCCGCGCAGCGCACGCGAGTTCATGAAGATCGGCGAGTCGATCACCTTGGTGGTCGAGAGCTTCGCGCCCGCTCGCCGCAGCATCGACCTTGCCATCCCGACGATGGCGACCATCAAGACCCCGCCTCCCGAGACGGTCGAAGAGACCAAGCCGAAGCGAGCATCCAGGAAGGCGGCGCCTAATTTGCCTGCGGAGCCTGCTGAGCATGTCGCGGTCGACGCAGCGCCGGCGCCGAAGAAGCGGGCGACGAAGAAAGCCGCTGCACCAACCCCCGACATTGAAACCAAGGCGCGACGGAAGAAGGCGCCCGCCGAGACAACACCGGTCGTCGAGGCGGCGCAATCGAACCCGAAGAAGCGGGGCACGAAGAAGGCCGCGGCGATGTCCGCGTCGGCGGCGGGCGCCAGTGCTCAGCTTGATCCGCCGGCGGAGCAGCCTTTGCCTGACAAGCAGTCCCGGCGCCGCGCCAAGTCGGCCTGATTCGCTACGGTCGCAGTTGTGCGGATCGCAACGTGGAACATCAACTCGCTGAAGGCCCGCCTCGAGCGGGTTGAACAGTGGTTGATCGACATGCAACCCGATGTGTTGTGCCTGCAGGAGACCAAGCTCACCGACGAGGCCTTTCCAGCCCTCACGTTCATGGGCATGGGTTACGAGACCGCCCACCACGGCCAAGGACAATGGAACGGTGTGGCCATCCTCTCCAAGGTCGGCCTGACCGACGTGGTGATGAACTTCGCCCAGGGAGACCCGGATCCCGACGCCCGAATCGTTTCCGCGTTGTGCGGCGACGTGCGGGTGTCGAGCGTGTACGTGCCGAACGGACGGTCGCTCGAAGATGCCCACTACCAGTACAAACTGAAATGGTTGGCCCAGTTACGCCAGCACGTTGCAGCCTGCAGTTCTCCCGAAGACCAGGTGTTGGTCGCCGGAGACCTCAACATCGCCCCGACCGACATCGACGTCTACGACCCGGCGAAGTTCGTGGGCGCGACACACACCAGTCCTGCGGAGCGTGCATTGCTCGCCGAGCTGTGCGATTGGGGGATGGTCGACCTGTTTCGGCAGCATCACGCCGACCCCAAGCTGTACAGCTGGTGGGACTACCGCGCCGGCGACTTCCACCAGGGCCGGGGCTTGCGCATCGACCTAGTGCTCGGCACCCGCGCTGTGGCGGATCGTTGCAAGTGGGCAATCATCGACCGGAACGCGCGCAAGGGGCAGATGCCGTCGGATCATGCGCCGGTCATTGTCGACCTTGACTGACTGCCGCGGGTAGAGGGCGCAGCTTCGCCGCTGCCAGAGGCGTGAGTCCCAGCCGTTCGGCTAGTTCGTCGGTGCTGGTCGGCGGTCGCTCGAGCAAGCTGCGCAGCACTCTGTCGCTACAGATGGTCAGCTCCGCAACCGCTGCACCGCGTGCCACCTGGCTGCGCCATGTCTTCAGCTCGGCCAGCGGATCGACCACGCGGGGGTGTGCCGGGCGCGCCGGCGGGGCAACCGGTGTGTCGTCGGCGATCGTCGCAGCAACGGCTTCCAACCACGGACTCGGCCGCATGGCCGTGCCGCGTCGCGACTCCGCTCTGGTGACGATCAGTTGATCTACTGCGCGCGTGATCGCGACGTACAGCAAGCGTGCTTCCTCGGCTTGCTGGGCAGCCGACAGTGCGGAACTGTGGGGGATCAGGCCGTCCTCGGCACCGGCAACGACCACGACCGGCCACTCACGACCTTTGGCGCCATGAAACGTCAGCAGCGAAACGGCGCCGACAGAGGTCTCGGTGTCGAGGTCGTCGAAGGGCGTGCGTGCGTCGACCCAGCTACGAAACCCACCCGGTTCCTGTGAGGTCAGGAATCGGTCAACCTCTTCTGCGACCCGTCGCCGAATCGGATCGTGGTGGGTGAACTGCTCGTCGGCCCACAGCGCGAGCGCCTCGCGGCTGGTAGTTCGGTATGCGTCGCTGACGGCCAGTTCCAACGGCGACCGGCCCGCGGCGCGTTGCGTTGCGATGCCTGCCGCGCCGAGCGCATTCTCGATTGGGATCAGTTGGTCGTTGGTCCTGCCCAGTACAGCGATCCCGCTGGGGTTGTGCTGATGAAGGGCGCCGCGCACGAACCCGACGATCGCGGCAGCCTCGGCCTCTGCCGTAGGGAACGACTCGATGCGCAGCGGGATGCCGTCGGGCCGGTTGCTGGCCGTGTCGTCGCGCTGCCCGCTGACCCTCAGCGCCGCCGCGCCGGCGCTGACGACCTGCGGCGAGCAGCGATAGTTGGTGGTCAGCGAGATCACCGTGACGCCGGGGTAGACGCGCTCGACTTCGGTCATTGTCGTGTGGTCCGAACCGTTCCAGCCGTATATGGCCTGGCGCGGATCGCCCACCAGGCAGATGTCGGGCCGGTCACCACGCCATGCCTCGAGCAACGCGTGTTGCAGCGGGTTGAGGTCCTGCGCCTCGTCGACGAAGAAGTGGCGGAATCGCCAATGCACCAGCGAGCGGAACGCCGCGTCGGACTCGACGGCGCGCAGATTGAGATCGAGCAGGTCGTCGAAGTCGACTACTCCGCGCCGTCGCTTCAACCGCTCGTACGCAGCCATCAGATCGACGAATCGACCGTGCGGAACGACACCTCGCCGGCGGGCGGCGCGCGATTGGCGCTCGTAGTCGGTGGGTTCGACGCGTCGCGCCCGCGCCCAGTCGATGTCGGCCATCGCCGGGTACGCGTCGATGTCGAGGCGAAGTTCTTTCAGGCATTCCCGAACCAGCCGCAGTCGATCGGGGGCGAGCGACGGCATTGCTTCGTTGCGGGTCAGTGCCCTGTCGCGGAGCAATCGCAGGGCGATGCTGTGGAACGTGCCTGCCTCGATCGATTCGTGCATGTCGAGGCGTCGCAGACGACGCCGCAATTCGCCAGCGGCGTCGCGTGTGAACGTGAGTGCCGCGACGTGGCGCGGTTCCGCGTTGCCGGATTCGATCCGGTAGGCGATTCGCCGGGTCAGGACGGTTGTCTTCCCCGAGCCGGCCGATGCCACGATCGCCAAGGGCGCGGCATCGCTCACGACGGCGCGTCGCTGCTCGGCATCGAGCCCTACGAGCAGCCGTTCGGCGTTCATGTCGACACGATACGGCCGAGCGGTTCACCGATACCTCCGCCGGCGATCTTGTCGCATGCCGCTCGTCGTGGACTCACTACAGTCACCTCTATGCCGTACCCGAAGAAGAACCTGAACGCCAACGAGACCATCGCCCTCGACATGCACCCGCATTGGTGGTACTTCGCCGAGCCGGCATGGTCGCTGCTTGGCAGCATCGTGCTGGGGATCATCGTGCTGGCGAAGACCGACAAGGGCACCAACGGTTACAAGGTGCTGGGCTCGTTGGCCCTCGTCTTGCTGGTGGGGACTGCGATCTGGCTGGTAATTCGGTATCTGAAGTGGCTGACGACCAACTTCGTGATCACGTCGAACCGGCTGATCTTTCGTCAGGGAATCCTTGCCAAGAGCGGAATCGAGATCCCCCTCGAACGTGTCAACAACGTCAACTTCAACCAGAGCGTGTTCGAGCGCATCCTCGGGGCGGGCGATCTGCTGATCGAGTCAGGCGGTGAGGATGGCCAGTCGAGATTCACCGATATCCGCCGTCCGGCGCAGGTCCAGAACCTCATTCACGCCCAGATGGAGAGTCACTACGCGCGGCGGGCCGGGTACGCCGCAACTGCTCCCACTGGCGACGTTTCAGAGCAACTGCAGCGTCTGGAAGGAATGTTGCAGCGCGGCACCCTGACTCAAGAAGAGTTCGACGTTCAAAAGGCCCGGCTGCTGGGCTGACTGCCCGCTACGGAAGGCCGGCGCCGGGGACTGCGACGTCGGCGATCAAGACGTTGCCGGTACGTGCGACGGCAGCCTCGATAGCGAGTGAGTGTCGCGACGTCAGCATGAACAGCGTGGTGCGATCAGGCCCGCCGAGCATGCACGCGAAGCAGCGGTTGTCGGTCTCGACGATGTCGAGGACCTCGCCGCCTTCGGCGACTCGGAAGCACTCGCGTGCCACGGGATTCGCCACCCACACAGCACCATCGGCATCGAGGCAGATCCCGTCGGGTACCCGCGCGCCGAGATCGGCCCAGACCCGCCTGTTCGACAGTGAGCCGTCGTCGGCGATGTCGAACGCGGTGAGTCGGCCACCGAAGCTCTCCGCCACGATCATCGTTCGTCCGTCGGGCGTGATCACCGTTCCGTTCGGAAACATCAGGCCGTCGGCCGCGGCGTGGACCGATCCGTCGGGATCGACGCGAGCCAGCGTGGCGCCTGAATGCGTTGCCAGCACCTCGGAGAGGGTTCCATTGATCTCGTTGGTGTCGAGATCGAACCCGAAGTTGCCCACGTACGCTCGGCCGACCGAGTCGACGACCATGTCGTTGCAGTGGAAGGTCGCGATCTGTGACAGATCGGCGTGCAACTCCAGCCGCCGATCCTCCAGGCGCAGCACAGAGCGAGCCGTCATAGACACGATCAGCAACCGGCCGTCGGGAAGCCACCCGAGACCGCTGGGCCTGTCGGACATTCCGACCTTGACCGTCACACGGCCGTCGAGATCGACCGTCTTTACGGAGTAGTCGAAGAAGTCGCTGAACCACAGGACGCCGTCATGCCAGCGCGGTGCCTCCCCGAAGTGCAGTCCTGCGGCCAGTACTCGTGCTGCGGTCATCACCTGCTCCTCGTCGCTTACTCGTCTACTCGATGCGCCCCATCGACTGCCCGCACGACCCAGCCATCGCTAAGGGCTCCGGGCTGGGTGAGCGCCACGACGCATCCGCCGAACCCGCCGCCGGTCATTCGGGCCCCGTACACGCCCGGATGAACAATCAGGCGTTCGACTGCGGCATCCATCACCGGTGTCGACGTCAGGTACAGGTCGCGCAGGCTGTTGTGGCTGGCAACCATCAGCGCGCCCGCTGCATGCAGTTCCCCGTTGTCGAGCGCTGCGGCAAAGTCGCGGACGCGCTGGTTCTCGCTGACGACGTGTTGGGCGCGGGCGCGGATCACCGGGTCGGCAATCGACAGCGTTGCCGTCAGGTCAGCGGTTCGCAGCGGACCGATCACCTCCTCGGCCTTGGCGCACTCGGCGACGCGTTTGGCGTAGGCGCTGCCGACGAGAGCTCGGTGAGCCACGAACTGCACGACGACGTCCACATCCTCAGGGATGCGCACCGGCTCGATCGTCACTTCGCCACAATCGATCAGCAGTGCGTGATCGGCGACGCCGGCCGCGATCACGAGCTGGTCCATGATCCCGCACGGCACGCCAGAGGCTCTGATCTCGGCGCGGCGGCACAGCTGCGCCAGACTCAGCGCGTCGCCGGCAAACCCAAGTGCCAGGGCAGCAGCCACCTCCAACGCGGCGCTGCTCGACAGTCCCGCGCCGATCGGAATGTCGGTCGCAACGGTTCCGGTGATGCCCACGTACGGCTGCAGCTCGGCGACCACGCCCGCCACGTACCGGGCCCAATGCGGCTCGACGTCTTGCGGATTGTCGATCGTCAATTCGAGCTCGGCCGGCAGTGGCTCGTCGTCCGAGTGGAGCGTGATGGTGTCGGCAGGGATGCCGCGGATCTCCGTCCACCGATCGATCGTCATGGGTAGCACCATGCCGCCGGAGTAGTCGGTGTGGTCGCCGATCAGGTTGACCCGACCCGGAGCGCGGACGTGGATGGTCATGCCAACTTCAGCGCGGTACTGAACCGTTCGAGCAGGCCGATGTCGAATGGAGCACGCAACGAGATGTTGAGTTGGTCGGCCCCGGCATCGACGTAGTTGCCGATGCGGTCGAGGATCTCGTCGTCGCTGCCGGTCAGCACACCGGGCCGTACGAGGTCGCTGATCGCGCCAAACTGCTGGCGAAGGTTGGCCTCGTCGCTAGCGATGCCGACATTGATCGCGCAGCGGATCTGCGACGGGTCGCGCCCGACGGTGTCGCAGAAGCCGTGCAGGACGGATCGCTTGTGGGCGAACACGTCGGGGCCGATGAACGGAACGTTCCAGCCGTCGGCGTGCTGGGCGGCGATCTTGAGGGTCCGCTTCTCGCCACCGCCACCGATCCAGATCGGCAGCTTGGCCTGGACCGGGCGAGGCTCGTTGCGAGCATTGGCAAGCGTGAAGTACGTCCCGTCGAAGTCGGAGACCTCGTCGTGCAGCAGGCTGCGCAGGCATTGCACGCCCTCGTCGAGTTGGTCGAGGCGGATCTTGGCGCTGGGAAATTCGATGCCGTATGCGTCGTACTCGACCTTCGCCCAGCCGGCGCCGATGCCGATCTCGGCGCGCCCGCCCGACAACAGGTCGATGGCCGTGATCGCCTTGGCCAGCACTGCGGGGTGCCGGTAGCCGATCGAATAGACCAGCGAGCCGCAACGTACCTTTGATGTCGTGCAGGCCAGCGCGGCATGCATGCTGACGGCCTCCAAGCAGGCCGCGTCGTCGGGTTTGCCTGTCGCCCCGTAGAAGTGATCCCACACCGAGATCCACCCGAATCCGAGATCCTCGACCCGCCGCCACACCGTGCGGAGCTCGTCCGGAGTGGTGTGCTGCAAGCCGACGTGGACACCGAACAATGTCATGCGTCGAACGTAGCCGAGGGCACGGCAGTGACCGAGATCGGCGTTCCGTGCTAAGGAAGGGTCATGTCAGGCCCACTCTCCGGATATCGCATCATCGAGCTCGCGGGCATCGGCCCAGGTCCGTTCGCAGCGATGATGTTGGCCGATATGGGCGCCGAAGTCGTGCGCGTCGAGCGCTCCAGCGCTGTGCGTGGCCCGGCGCCTGGCACACCAAATTTTGATGTACTGCTGCGCGGCCGCCGCAACATCGCGATCGATCTCAAGCATCCGGACGGAGTGGCGACGCTGCTCGACTTGGTTGTGTCGGCCGATGGCTTGATCGAAGGTTTCCGGCCGCACGTGATGGAACGGTTGGGGATCGGACCTGAGGTCTGCCTCGAACGCAACCCTCGTCTGGTGTTCGGCAGGATGACGGGCTGGGGCCAGTCAGGTCCATTGGCCGGCGCCGCCGGGCATGACATCAACTACATCTCGCTGGCCGGCGCCCTCGCTCATTTTGGACGCGACGGGGAGGCACCGGTTCCACCACTCAACATGGTTGGCGACTTCGGTGGCGGGGGAATGCTGCTGGCCTTCGGTGTCGTCTGTGCGTTGCTGGAGGCACAGCGCAGTGGGCAGGGCCAGGTCGTCGACGCGGCGATGGTCGACGGATCCGCCGTGCTGATGAGCATGTTCTGGGCATTCAAGAGCATCGGACTGTTCGACGAGACCAAGCGAGGCACAAACCTGCTCGACACCGGAGCTCACTTCTACGACGTGTACCAGTGCTCCGACGGTGAATACATCTCCATCGGCTCGATCGAACCGCAGTTCTACGCCGAACTGCTGCGGTTGACCGGTCTCGACAACGACCCCGAGTTCGCCAAGCAGATGGACAGGGCGTCGTGGCCGTACCTCAAGGAACGGCTGACCGAAGTGTTCGCGAGCAGGACGCGCGGCGAATGGTGTGCCGTGATGGAGGCCACCGACGTGTGCTTTGCGCCCGTGTTGACCATGAGTGACGCGGCTCGGCACGCACACAACGTCGAGCGCGGAACGTTCGTCGAGATTGCCGGAACCCTGCAGCCGGCCCCGGCACCGAGGTTCTCGCGGACACCCGCACAGATCGAGATGCCTCCGGCCCATCCGGGTCAACACTCACTGGAAATTCTGCGCGACTGGGGCTTCGACGCCGCCAGAATTGACGCGTTGGTCGCCACTCGCGCTGTCGTCGCCGGGTGACCTCTCGTACCGAACGGCTACGAAGGGAATCTTGATGGGAACACTTGTCTGCTTTCACGCACACCCGGACGACGAGTCGATCAGTACCGGCGGCTCGCTGGCCAGGGCCAGCGCGGAAGGGCATCGTGTCGTGGTGGTCATCGCCACCGATGGTGACTACGGCGAGGTACCGGAAGATCTCGCCGACGGCGAAACGCTCGCCGATCGTCGCCGCGCGGAAACGACGCGGTCGGCAGCGGCGCTGGGCGTACATCGGGTCGAGTGGCTCGGATACAAAGACAGCGGGATGACCGGGTGGGAGCAGAACAGCGACCCCGCGTCGTTCTTGCAGGCCCCGCTCGAAGAGGCAGCGGAGCGGTTAGCGGCGATCCTGCGCGATGAGCGCGCCGATGTGGTCACCGTCTACGACTGGCACGGGAACTACGGACACCCGGATCACATCAAGGTCCACACCGTTGGTCACCGCGCCGCAGAGATCGCCGGTATCGAGCGGATCTTCGAGGCGACAATGAACCGCGATCACATCGTTCGGATGATGGATGCGGCCCGGCAGGCCGGCACGCCCGTCATTGGTGAAGAGGACGACTTCGACCCGAACGGCGCAGCCGACGACGGGAATCCGTTCGGCATGGCCGAGGCCGAGATCACCCACGCTGTCGACGTGACGGACTACCTCGCCGCCAAGCGCGAATCGTTGCGCTCCCACCGCAGCCAGATCACCGACACCAGTTTCTTCCTGGAGATGGCGGACGACGCGTTCTCCGTCGCGTTCGGCACCGAGTGGTTCATCCAGAAGGGCGCGGATCCGGGTTTGCGAACGGGATGGTTGTTCGAATGACCCGGTTGTACCTGGTTCGTCATGGTCGAGCAGCGGCCGGCTGGGACACAGATCCCGACCCTGGACTCGACGAGATCGGACAGGGTCAGGCGACAGCGGTCGCCGCACGGCTGTTCCCGCTCGGACCGCTGCCGGTGGTGACCAGCCCGCTCCTGCGATGCCGCGAGACCGCCGCAGCGCTCGCCGCGATGTGGCGGATGGATGCGCATGTCGAGCCCGCAGTCGCAGAGGTCCCGTCGCCGGAAGGCATTGCGATGGCCGGGCGCATCGACTGGCTGCGCGTGGCCATGCGTGGCAACTGGGCCAGCCTGGGCGCTCGGTACACCGACTACCGCGACCAGGTCGTCGACACGTTGGGACGCATGACTGCCGATTCGGTCGTATTCAGCCATTTCATCGCGATCAACGCGGCCATCGGCGCAGCCCTTGGCGACGATCGCCTCGTCGTTCGCAGCCTCGACAACTGCTCGGTGACCATCATCGACGCCATCGACGGCGCATTACAGCTTGTTGAAAGTGGCCACGAGGCGGACACCTTGATCAGGTAATCGACACCTGGCGTGCCAGACTTTCGGTGTGAACACGACTCGCTTTGTTCCTCTGGCCATCCTCGCTCTGACGATCGCCGGTTGCAGCAACGACGATCCTGCGACCACGGACTCGGGTTCGACATCGTCCACGGTCGCTGCGGTCACCTCGACGTCGGCGCCCTCGTCGACCACCAGCACGACCATCCCTGTCACCACGGCCGTCCCCACGACGACCAGCACGTCCACCACCACGTCCACCTCGTCGACCACGACATCGACGACCCTGGCACCTGGCGCTGAATTGGTTCTGCGCATCAACGGGCTCGGCGACGCGGCCTTCGGCGCAGACCCCGATGGTGTCATTGCGTACGTCTCGTCGATCATCGGCACGTCGACGGTCGATACCGGGTGGGTCGACCCACTGTCGGTCGGCGCGTGCCCCGGCACCGAGTTCCGGCAGGTCTTCTGGGGCGATCTGGTGTTGCAGTTCAGCGACCAGAGCATCGTCACGTCGGGTCGCCGGCACTTCTTCTCCTACGTCTACGGTCCCAGCTTCGTCGAAGGCGCAATCACCCCGGCCGGGCTGAAGACCGATGCCGGCATCGGCATCGGCTCGACGGTGGCCGAGCTCACCGGCACCTATCCGTCTGCTGTGATCAATCCCGGCGACGATTTCGGCGGGCCAAACTTCTTCATCAACGATGGCCTCGCCGGATTTCTCACGGGCACAGAGCCGACCAGTACTGTGACGTCGGTGCTCGGTGGACAGGGGTGTGGCGGATGAAGCGGATGTTGCCGGTCACCGAATTGGCGCGCGACGATCGGTTCTCGCGGATGGCGATCGAAGATGCGGTGTTCGACCCGCGCAACATTTCGCCCAGCGCGCAGCGAAACACCCTCGCACCCACGTACGAGAACGCCACCGACAACGCTCGCGGGCTGATGCACGGCATCTTCGTCGGCGAGATCCAGGCCCTGGAGGGTGCCGGCAGAACGTGTTTCGA
>JANOCR010000149.1:0-3440 GCA_031412355.1 Ilumatobacteraceae bacterium
GCCTAGTGGTCGCCAGTTCCTGCGACGTCAGCTGCAGCGCGGTCACGTTTCGGTGCCGCTTGATCGAATCCTGCAACTCGTCGAACAGGTTCTCGGCGGGCTCGATGGCTGTGATCTGGCTAGCGGGCTTGCGCTCGGCCAACTTGCCAGCGATCGTGCCGATGCCGGCGCCGACTTCCAGGATGCGGTGTCCGAGGTGCGGCATCAGTTCGTCGGCGATCCACCCGAAGAACCTGTTGGCTTGGGCGAGATTCTCCAACTCTTCAGCAGCGCCGAACTGCGATTTCGACGACGCCTGCTGGGCCTGCATGCGCGGCGAGCGAGCGGCCCACGTGGCCTGGTCGCGGCGACTCTCGCCGCGGACCTCGGCGACGAGGACCCGGGTGGTGTGCAGGCTGCGCCAGAACGCGGCGATGTCGGAGAACGAAAGCGAGCGCACACCTGCGTATCGCGGCCGGAAGGTGATGGGGCACTCGGTCACCGAGAAGCCTGCGGCCTGTGCCACAGCCACCGACGTGGTGAAGTAGCCGTAACCGTCGGCGGGGATCTGGCGATCGATCCACAGCTGGGCGACATCGGGGCGGATGATGCGGAACGAGGTGGTCGCGTCGTGAACGCCGTGCAAACCAATGATCCGTCGAGCGAGCATGTTGGCGGTGCGACTGACGACTGAGCGCAACGCCGAGGTGCCGGGCGACGAACCACCGCGAGCCCACCGTGAGCCGATGGTCACGCCGCTTCCGCGCGCCACGAAGGTGCGCACGACGTCGGTGATCTGCCGGGCGTCGTGGTGCCCATCGGGATCGAGCGTCACGAAGAAGTCGCGGTCGGCGGTCAGCAGCAGGTGTTCGAAACCGGCGAGTTGCGAGCGGCCGAGCCCGAGATGGGCCCCGGTCAGCACCTCGAGCTTGATGCCGAGCCGCGCCGCCTCGTCGGCGGCGATGGCCGCAGTGTTGTCGGGACTGCTGTCGTCGACGAGCAACACTTCCAGCTCTATCCCCGATCGGCGCAGCACCGACGCGGCCTCTTCGATCTCGGCCAGCACAGGGCCGACCGACGCTCCGCTGTTGTAGGTGGCGAGCACGACCGTGCCGCGCAGTTCTGGCATCTCGGCAAGGTACCACCAGGCAGTAGCGGATCTCTGGCGGCCGGACGTCTGGCTGCTACGGTGGCCCTGCCGTGAAATGGGTCCCGTGAGGCCCATACGGGAGGAGCCAATCGTGATTTCCATTGATCCGGGTGCCAGGCCGCGCGCCGATGAACATGCACTAGACTGCATGATCATGCAGAGGTTGTGTCGATGATCCGAGAGGCGGCGCTGGTCCTGGCCGACGGCAGCTACTTCGAAGGCGAACTGTTCGGCGCCGAGCCACCCAACGGGGTCGCCAGCGGCGAAGTGGTCTTCAACACCGTGATGAGCGGGTACCAAGAGGTCATCACGGACCCGTCGTATGCCGGGCAGATCATCACGTTCACCTATCCCCACATCGGCAACTACGGCACCAACCAGGTCGATCACGAATCAGAGCGTCCGTTCTGCCGCGGCGTGATCGTGCGCGAGATGACCCGCCGGCACAGCAACCACCGAGCTGAGGGCTCACTCGATGCGATGCTGCGGCACCACGGGATCAGCGCGATCGGCGGCATCGATACCCGTCGGTTGACGCGCATTCTGCGCGACACCGGAGCAATGGCGGGCGCCTTCGGAACAGCCGACGAGGCCACGCTGCGCAGGGCTGCCGCCGATGAGCCGGGAACCGATGGCATCGATCTCGTCGCCGACGTGACGTGCGCGGCGCCGTACACGACCCCGCCTAGCGGCAGCGGCCAACGCCGGATCGTCGCCTTCGACTTCGGCATCAAGCGCACGATGGTGCGCCACCTCTCGGGGCTCGGCACAGTTGAAGTCGTACCGGCGTCAACACCTGCCGCAGAGATCCTGGATCGCCGACCCGATGGCTTGTTCCTGTCGAACGGGCCGGGCGACCCGGCGATGGTCGGCTACGCGGTCGACACCATCGCCGAGCTGGTCGGCAAAGTGCCGATCTTCGGCATCTGCCTGGGCCATCAACTGCTCAGCCGAGCACTGGGCGGTGAGACCTTCAAGCTGCCGTTCGGTCATCACGGGGGCAACCATCCGGTGCGCCACGAGACATCCGGACAGATCGAGATCACCAGCCAGAACCACAACTTCTGCGTCGATCCGGCCAGCCTCGACGGCAAGGTCGAGGTGACCCACCTCAACCTCAACGACCAAACCAACGAGGGCATGCGGGTGCTCGGCGCGCCGGCCTTCAGCGTGCAGTACCACCCCGAGGCAGGGCCGGGTCCGCACGACTCGCGCTACCTGTTCGATATTTTCGCCGAGCTCATGGATGCGGGCGTCTGATGCCGAAACGAACCGACATCCACTCCATCCTGATCATCGGCTCCGGCCCCATCGTGATTGGGCAAGCCTGCGAGTTCGACTACAGCGGCACGCAGGCGTGTCGCGTGCTGCGCGAGGAGGGCTACCGCGTCATCCTGGTCAACTCGAATCCGGCGACCATCATGACCGATCCCGACTTCGCCGATGCCACCTACATCGAGCCGATCACGCCCGAAGTCGTGGCCAAGATCATCGAGCGCGAGCGCCCCGATGCGGTGTTGCCGACGCTTGGTGGCCAGACCGGTCTCAACACGGCGATGGCGTTGTACGAAATGGGCCTCATCGGCGTGCCGGGAACCCCTGAGATGATCGGTGCCAACGCCGAGGCGATCTCGACCGCCGAGGATCGTGACAAGTTCAAACAGGCCATGATCGAGATCGGTCTCTCAGTCCCCGTCAGCGGGATCGCCCACCACCTCGGCGAGGCCATGGAAGTCGTCGGTCGAATCGGGCTTCCGGTCATCATCCGTCCGGCGTACATCCTCGGTGGGCGCGGCACCGGCATCGCATCCACTGCCGCCGAGTTCGAAGTGCGTGCCACCGAGGGTCTGGCCGCCAGCCCGATCAGCGAGATCTTGATCGAGAAGAGCATCGCCGGCTGGAAGGAGTACGAGCTAGAGGTGATGCGCGATCGCGCCGACAACTGCGTGATCATCTGCTCGATCGAGAACGTCGACGCGATGGGTGTGCACACCGGCGATTCGATCACCGTTGCCCCGGCGCAGACACTCAGCGATGTCGAGTACCAACAGATGCGCGATGCGGCGTTCGCGTGCATCCGTCGAGTCGGTGTCGAGACGGGTGGCAGCAACGTGCAGTTCGCGGTCAATCCCGACACCGGCGAGCAGGTGGTGATCGAGATTAACCCCCGCGTGTCGCGCTCGTCGGCACTGGCATCGAAAGCGACCGGTTTCCCGATCGCCAAGATCGCCGCGAAGTTGGCTGTCGGTTACACGCTCGACGAGATCTCCAACGACATCACCAAAGCAACCCCGGCAAGCTTCGAGCCGAG
>JANOCR010000150.1:0-3361 GCA_031412355.1 Ilumatobacteraceae bacterium
GCTGCATAGAAGCTTGTCGACAGCCACCACCGTTACGCTCGGCAGCCGGGTGCAAACTAACGAGGCACGGCGTCGAGCACCCCACGCGCCTCGCTCCGAAGAGAGGTTGCTCGCATGACCACCGACCCGAATCACCCGTCCGGTATCGATCTGGACAGTACGGCCACCCGCCATGAGCTCTACCTCGCGCGGATGGCGAACACCCGACGCGTGATGACGCTGCTCGACGTCCCGGCGATGCTGGTGCGCGACCCGTTCAACGTGCTCTACATAACCGGCGCGACGAACATGACGATCTTCAACCTGTGCGTCCCCGCCCGCTACCTGCTGGTGTTCGCCGAAGGGCCGGTCACGTTGTTCGACTACGTCGGTGGCGAGCACCTGGCCAAGGACCTCCCGACCATCGACGTGGTGCGCGTCGCCCACGGGTTGAGCCACGTCGCCAGCAACGGTTTCGTGGCCGGCGAATGCGCGGCGATGGCGAGCGAGATCGCCGCCCTGGTACGCGAGCACGTCGGCGAGCCGGGCCGACTGGCGATCGACAGCTTCCCGTTCCCCGGAGTCGACGCATTGCGCGCCGCAGGGTTCGCGATCACCGACGCCGACCTGGTGATGGCGCGCGCCCGCCGGGTGAAACTGCCGCTGGAGATCGCCTACATGCGCGAAGCATCCCGGCGAACCGTCGACGCGGTACGGGCGATGGAGGCGGCGTTGCAGCCGGGCATGACCGAGATCGACTTGTGGAGCCGCTTCGTCGGTGGCCTTCTGGCAAGCCACGGCGAACTGGTCTCCACCCGGCTGCTGGAAAGCGGCCCGAACACCTTCCCCTACTTCCAGGAATGCGGCACCCGAGTGATCCAGGACGGCGACCTCGTGTGCATCGACACCGACGCAATCGCGTTCGAGAGCTACTCGGCCGACTTCTCCCGCACCTTCCTCGCCGGCGACCGCCCAGCCACCCCACAACAGCGCACCCTCTACGGTCGCGCCTACGAGCAACTGCGCCACAACGTCTCGCTCATCGGCCCCGGTGTCACCTTCGAAGAAGTCGCCCGCAACGCCTGGCGCGTTCCCGAGGAACACAGCGACAGCCGCTACTACTGCGTCGGCCATGGCCTCGGCATGATCGGCGAATACCCCAACCTCCCCTTCCACACCCCTGGCGTGCCCTACCCCCTCGACGATGCCTTCGAGCCCGGCATGGTCTTCTGCGTCGAGAGCTACATCGGCTCACACACTAGCGGCCAAGGCGTCAAACTCGAAGACCAACTCCTGGTCACCAACACGGGCGTCGAGATCATGAACGACTACTCCTTCGAGAACCGCCTACTGCCCTGACCAGACAACGACCTGACGTAGCAGAAGGCGCGATCCGCTGCGGGCGGCCCCTTCGCTGGCATCTCTCACCTTTCCCGTACTTCGTACAAGGGGGGTTAAGCGTCCCGGTCCCCGTCCGGGCCGATGCTGCCGAGTCCGTCTGGCCAGCTCTCGTACGCCGCTGTCGTCCGTCCAGCCCGCCTGTTCCGGCCAGTCTCGCCGGGTGTCGCCGAATCCCGTGCAGGAACCGTGCAGCTGCACGATTGATGCGATCAGTCCGCCCAGAGCATCGCGACGGGGAGTGCCCATATACGCTCGCCGAGCGGGACCACCCGGTCGCCGAGATACAGCACGACACCGGCGGCGAACCGATCGCCGAGCTTGTCGCGGAGACCTTGGAGGTGCTTCACGTCGGCCGGCGACACTGTCGATGCTGCCTTGACCTCGACTCCGGCGATGCTGCCACTGTCGTCCTCGACGATCAGATCGACCTCGGCGCCGTTTCGGTCCCGCCAGTGACGAATCGTCGGCAGTGCACCCGACCAGCCTCGCTGTTTGACCAGTTCCATCGTCACGAACGACTCGAGCAGCGGCCCCATCCGCGGACTCGTTGCCGTGCCGAGGCCCTCGGCATTGCGGCCCAGCAAACCGCATGCAAGCCCGGTATCAGTGATCACCACTTTCGGATGACGCTTCTCGCGGCTCGTCAGACTCGGCGTCCAGGCTCTGATTCGCACCACGAACCCGAGAGCTCCAGCAGCGCTACATATCGAGACACTGTGTCAGCGCTCATCCGGGCATCCCCGGCGAGCCGAGCCGTCACCATCTCCCCCGAGGTGTTCGCAGCGAGCAGGCGCAGCAACATCGGTAGCTCGTCAGCCTGAGTGATCGCCGACGCCTCGACGATGTCGCGCTCGACCACGGTCCGCACATAGTTGCGATACCAACGTGCTGCCTGCGCCGACGCTGCGTCGATGAGTTCGGGGTAACCACCCCGCACCAGACGATCGAACAACACTCGACGATCGATCTGCTCGAACCGTCGCCGGGCAAGCTGATCGGGATCGGTCAGCAACACGTCGAGGAACGTCTCGCGAACACCCAACAGCTCACCCTGAGACAAAGGCCACAGATCCAAAACCTCGGCACGACCGGCCAGTGACTCCGACAGCTGAGGCACCGACAAGAACCGGGTCGACCCCGCCAGCACGAACTGGCCACGAGCGTTGCGGCGATCGACCGTCGACTTGACCGCCAGCACCACATCGTTGCCACCGCGCTGCACCTCATCGATCGCCATCGGCGAAGTGCCCTGCTCGACGAACCCGTGCGGATCCAGTCGGGCCGCTGCGCGGACCGATTCATCATCGAGACTCCAGTAGCTGCCGACACCCTCGACCAACTGCTTTGCCAAGGTCGTCTTGCCCGACTGCCGCGGGCCATTGATCACGGTCACCCGGAACCCACGCAGCGACTCCTCGGCGATACGTAAGAGATGGCGCTCGATCACACCCCGACAATACCCGCGAAACGCTGAGCCGATGTGCGTGAAACGCTTTCCTGAGTTGCGAGAAATGCTGACGGGGAAGACGTCGAGTCTGTGCTATCAAACCTTCGCACGAGCGTGCTGCCACGTCGAGGGGGCCGAGGCGGCTGCAGGGATCGACGTCGAGCCACGGATCGTCGTGCCCGGCACCGGCGGCGAGCGTCGGGGACGGGGACTGTCTGAACCACAGTCCGTCGGATGGTCGTCGACCCCCAAGCCGGTGACAAAGACGCGGCCCACCCTCTGCGAACTCGGCCAGGGTGGGATTCGAACCCACACGGAGTGTGCGCCGGGCGGGTTCAATACCACTCCCGTCTCCAGCGAGCGCGGCATCGGCTCCATCGTGGCCATACCCTTCCCCTGGTGTCTCACGCGTGATACAGTCCATCTATGAGTGACGTGACCATCCGGGATCTCCGCAACCACGGCGGCGAGGTCATCGACCGCGTGCTCTCGGGCGAGACCGTCGTCATCACACGCTCGGGCGTGCCCGTCGCT
>JANOCR010000151.1:0-6427 GCA_031412355.1 Ilumatobacteraceae bacterium
GCATACAGCGCGGCCAAGCCGGTGGTCGACTCGCGTAACCCGTCGCTGATCGCCGTCGGAGCCGTCGACCCCGCGAACGGAGCGACGATTGCCTCATACAGTTCGCAGGGCCCAACCAACGACGGGCGCATCAAGCCAGACATCTCGGCGCCCTCCTGCGTGACGAGCACGGTCTACCCGACGTGCTTCAACGGCACCAGCGCGGCGTCTCCGGCTGCGGCCGGCATGGCAGCACTACTGCTGGGACACGGCCTCGCACTGCCCGGCATGCCGCTGGCGGCGCTGACCAAGCATCTCGTCGTGGACCGCGGTCCACCCGGCCCCGACAATTCGTACGGTGCAGGCGAGATCCGCCTACCAGCGACCCCGCCGGTCGCGGCCAACTCGCAACCGAGTTCGTTCACCGCGCTCGCGGCACCGGTACGGCTGCTCGACACCAGGCCGCAGACATTCATCGGTCCGGCGAATCTCAGAGGGCCCCATCCGCAGTTCGCGATCATCGATCTGCCGATCTCGTCCAGCGGCGTCATTCCGCCTACTGCCACATCCGTGGCGGTCAACATCACGTCGACCGATGCGACGAGTCAGTTCTATGTGCAGGCCTTGCCAACGTTGGGTGGCGCGATAGGCGGATTCTCGACAATCAACGTTGCTGCGCCCGGCCAGATCCGGCCGAACTTCGCGATCGTGCCACTCGGGCAGGGCTCGATCTCCATGTTCATCCCGACCGGTGGCAACGTCATCGTCGACGCCATGGGCTACTTCGCACCGTCGGACGCGACATCGGCTGGGCGGTTCGTGCCCATCAACCCGCGGCGCGCCCTCGACACCCGCCCCGAGCAACCCGGCCCCGTTCCAACCGGTTGGGCTGCGCACAAGCCCGGCATCGGCGAGACCGTCAGGATCGACGTGCCTGCTGGCATCGGCGTGCCACCGGCCGGTGTCTCGGCGCTGGTCGTCAACGTCACGGCCACCGAACCGGTTGGTGCAGGGTTCATGCAGGCGCTGCCGACGGGCAGCAGTCCGGGACAGACGTCAACCGTCAACTATGTAGCGGGCGAGACCGCCGCGACCCATGCCATCGTGCCACTGGGAGCGGGTGGAACCATCGGGGTGTTCACCTCCCACAGCGCCCACCTGGTGGTCGATGTCATGGGCTACATCACCGACGGCACTCAACCGGCCAGCACCGTGGGTCGGTTCGTGCCGGTTGCACCCAGCCGCTTCTACGACAGCCGGCTGCCCCCGCACTCGATCCACAGCGGCGGGTCGACGATCACCGTGCCGTTGGCTGGTGCGTCGTTGGTCGTCCCCGCTGGCGCCGGTGCGATCTCGATGAACCTGACGTCTGACCAGGGTGTCGGCGCTGGATACGTCACGGCTTACCCCAGCGACGGAACGTTCCCGCTTTCGTCGAACCTCAACTTCATCACCGCGACTCCTGTGGCCAACGCCGGCTTGGTCAAACTTTCCGGCGCCGGAGGGTTGAACACCTTCGTCAACGTCGCGACTCATGTCATCATCGATGTCAACGGCTACTTCACGGGTAGCTAAGTTGTCGTGCGAGTGTTACCGGCCCGTCGGAGTGTCTTCCGCCCGCCCGGGGTAGACGGAAACACTCGATGGCCGAACTGACGGGAACAGTGTGAGCGACCAACTCGATACCAAGACCGGCTGG
This sequence comes from Ilumatobacteraceae bacterium, assembly GCA_031412355.1. Lineage (GTDB taxonomy): Bacteria > Actinomycetota > Acidimicrobiia > Acidimicrobiales > Ilumatobacteraceae > JAENVT01. The sequence continues at coordinate 1,679 of JANOCR010000151.1, forward strand.
CTCGACAACGAGCTACTCGACAACATCCGCGCCAACGTGCCACTCGTCTATGTCGACGCTGTGCCGGTCCGCGTCAACGATGTGGGCGTCGTCACCCACATCGGTCTGCTGTTGCGCCAAGCCGCGGACGGCACCATCAGCCGCATGGTCGTATCGGGTCGGGTGCTGTACGGCGAGCGCGTCCGCGACGCTCTGCTACGGCATCTCGAAAAGGATCTCGGGCCGGTGGCGTTGCCGCGCGTGCCTCCCGAGGTTGCCCCGTTCACCGTGGTCGAGTACTTCCCGCACCCCGACATCAGCGGCTTCCACGACCCGCGTCATCATGCGGTCAGCTTGGCGTTCGTCGTGCCGGTCGCGGGTGATTGCCAACCCACCCAAGAGGCGCTCGATCTCGGTTGGTTCACGCCGACCGAGGCGATGACCGATCAAGTGCGGCGCGAGATGACAGGCGGCCACGACCGCCTGATCCGTTTGGCGCTGGCGCACGTCGGCCAACTGCCGTGACCCAGTAGGGACCTAGCCGCCCAGCACCAGGCAGAACGGATGACCCGCCGGGTCGAGGAAGACGCGAAACGAGTCGTGCTCGGGTTGAACCTCGGCCTTGCGAGCACCCACGGCGATCACTGCGGCCTCGCCGGCGTCGAGGTCGTCGACATCGAAGTCGATGTGGGCCTGTTGTGGCTGGTCGGCGCTGGGCCACAGCGGCGGCCGGTGATCGGGAGCCAGTTGGAACGCAAGGCTCGCCCCGCCGTCGCTGCGTAGCTGAACCCATCCGCCGTCGTCGCGTTCTATCCCCCACCCGGTGATCGCAGAATAGAACTCGGCGACACGACGCGGTTCGGCGCAGTCAAGTGCAAAGACGGTGAGCTTGGCGATCGCAGACATGTGGCGATGGTAGTTGTCAGCCTGCGGAGAGCTCGATGAGTTTGGCGACGGTGTTGAGATTCCGTGCTGTGCCACGCACACCAAGCCGCTTCTCGAGATAGTCGAGGGTCAGCTTCGATGTTCCTGCACCATTCGGGTAGTGGGCGTACAACTCGCTGCCGCGCAACTCGAAGCGATCGGGCACGAACCGCTGTGGCTCGAGCTTGTCGATGTTGTCGGGCGTCGGCACGCCGGCCAGAAACGTGACCAGCACTCGCGACCCGTTCGGCTCGTCCGCGAAAGGATTCGCAGCCAGGGTTGCGCGCAGCTCGTCGGGGGTGCGCAGCACGGCGGAGACCGTCAACCCGAACGTCGCCTCGATGCCGGCGCAGATCTCGGCTGCCAGGCCGGCTCGATCAGTGCGAGCCGACTTCAGCACGACATTGCCGCTCTGGATGTAGGACGTCACCTCGGTGTGACCGAGTGAGGTCATCAGCGCCCTGAGCTCGGCCATCGGCAGCTTGTTGGCACCGCCCACGTTGACGCCGCGCAACAGCACAACCCATGTCGCCATCGCAGTACCTTGCCACAGTGACACTGATGTGACAGGTGAGGCCACGGTGGTGGCTGCGTTCTGGATGCGATCATCGCTAGAATTGGCGTCGGCATGTTGCATTCCTCCCGATTCGACACCAACCGATGACGCACCAGCACCGACGATCTACCCGACCGACAACACGCGCCCAGCGCGACGTTCGGCGCGCCCTCGCAGTGCTCGGTGCCGGCGCAGTGTTGATCGGCGTGATCTCGCTGGGCCAGTCTGTCTTCCAGCATTCGGCATCACCGGCTACGGCCGCAGCGCCCAACTCACAGGCCACACCGAGCTCTTCGACCACGATCGCCGCGGTAAACCCGGGCGTGATTGCCGACCCGACCAGCACCACCGTCGCCGCAGGCTCCGCACAGCTGCAAGCTGCCGACCAGGATGTCAGCGGCGACGAGCCAACCGCAGCGTCGGCTGGCTGCAAGCTCGACAAGCGCGAGCTTCGTATCGGCGACACTGGCGCTGCAGTCACCTGTTTGCAGCAGGCGCTTATCGGCGCCGGGTATCTCAGTGGTTCGCCGGGCGGGCAGTTCGACAACGACACGTTCAGCGCAGTCAACAAGCTGCAGCAAGACAAGGACCTCTTCGTCGACGGCGTCGTCGGCCGCGAGACGGGACTGGCCCTCGGTGTGTGGCCCGACGAAGCATCGCTCGTCGTCCGTACCCCGCCGCCGCCCGACGGTGCGATGGACTTGCTCGGCTACCCGCTGTCGTTCGTGGCCACCAACGGTCCCGATGCGCCGCCACTGCCGGCAAATTCCGGGTCGGGCAAGCGTGTCGTCTACGACCGCTCCGGTCAACGCGTGTGGGCGGTCGACAAGAACGACCGAGTCATTCGCTCGTGGCTTGTGGCGGGTAGCAAGTACAACAACGAGGTGCCGGGCGTGCACAAGGTGTTCAGCCGCAGCGAGGTGTCGACCGCGTGGAACGGCAAGGCATACCTGCCGAAGATGATCCGCTGGCTGAAGACCGACATCGGCAACATCGGGTTCCATGGGATCCCACGCCACGTCTCCGACGGATCGCGCTACATGAAGGACTCCGAGCTCGGCCAGCGGCTGTCCGGCGGCTGCCAGCGTCAGGCCGATGCCGACGCTGCCTTCATGTGGGATTTCGCCCAGGTGGGCACCACCGTCGTTGTTCTGTAGTCGGCAATCGGGTTCAGGCCCGAGACGCGAAAGAACCGCCGACCCCGAAGGACCAGCGGTTCGTTCAACTAACCGAGTGTGAAACCAAGACTGGTTTCAGAGCGGCCTGACGTTTTGGGCTTCCTCGCCCTTGCGGCCGGGAGCAATGTCGAACTCGACGCTCTGGCCCTCTTGCAATGACTTGTAGCCATCGCCTTGGATGTTGGAGTAGTGAACGAAGACATCTTCGCCACCCTCACGTGCAATGAATCCAAAGCCCTTCTCGGCGTTGAAGAACTTTACGGTACCTGTAGTCAACTGTCTCTCATCTCATGAAAACGGCCCGCCAGATTCAGCGGGCCGATTGAACGCTATCGCCGAACGGCGGGAATGCGTCGTTCCGGTCACACGGCGACGGTGCGGCGAATGCACCAAACCACCTGCACGCCGAGCCAGACGCGTTTGGCAACAACGAGGTCCAGCACGAAGCCGTGCCTGGTGGCCGCCGCTGAAATCGTGTCCATGTCGCATCCTTCACCCAGCACCATCAGTGCCATTCCCCGCTCGGGTCCGTCGACCATATGGTCGCCCAAACCGGCGAACAGCCGGTCGAAGTAGCCGAGGTCAGCTCCGGCGAACCACGCCCGCTCGGCCTCGTCGATCGGGTCCTTGGCGAAGTACGGCGGGTTGATCACAACCAAGTCGAAGCGTCGACCTTCCAACGCAGCGAACAGGTCAGACTGCAGTACCTCGACAGACAACCCGTTGGTAGCCGCGTTCGCCGCCGTCGCGTGCACCGCATCGGCATTGATATCGATTGCCGTCACCGCAGCGCCGGCGCGTGCGGCGGCCAGCGACAGCACACCGGTGCCGCAGCCGACGTCGAGCACCGACCACCCGGCGGGTCGACGCCGTTCGATCTCGGCGGCCAGCACCCCACTTGAGAAGAACAGTCCGGGATGGAACACACCTGTCGGCACATCCAACCTCAACCCCCGCCATCTCCACGCCCGCTTCCGGCGCACACGACGAAGCGCCCACGGCCCGTACAGCCGCATCAGTACCGTGTGCGCCCGGCGGCGAAGACCGGTGAGCGATATCACCGGTACAGGTCGGGAGTGTCGAGCGCTGCCACGTCGACCGGCTGCCGGATCCGAAGCGACTCGATGGCGGCCTCGACAACGCACTCGGCGACCAATCCGTCCCACGCCGATGGGCCGACTGTGACACCAGCCGCAACGGAGTCGAGCCACGCCGCATCCTCGATGCGGTAGGCATCGGCGAACCGGCCGAACCAGTCGGTGCCGATGTTGACTCCCGACGCGCCGTCGCGGCGCAGGGTTGGGCGCATCACCGGAGCCATCACTGCACCCCCTAGTTCGCCGTCGACCTCGACGGTCACCTCGTAGGCGAAGCTGTGTTCGCTGAACTCGATGCTGGCGTGACCACCGCCTTCGAACTCGGCCGTCAACAGCAGATGCTCGACGTGGTCGGGATTGGGCGTGACGATGGTTGTCACTCTGGAGACCTGGCGACCGACCAGCCATCGCAACGAGTGGATGTCGTGGACGAGCGATTGGTTCAAGATCAGCTGGGCTGTTCGACGGACCTCGTGCACGTTGCGATGCACGCAGCGAATGTGGTGCAACTCCCCCAGGACCGCGGCCTCGGCAGCCAACTGAACGTGGGCAGGGTCGTAGACCCGCATGAGGCCGAGTTGCAGCAGGCGGCGACCCGCGGCGATCTCTGCATCGACGATCCGTCGGCACGCCGTGGATCCAACGGCGAGTGGCTTCTCGCAAAGGATGGGGGTGCCCGTGCCGAGCGCGGCGTGGACCAACGGCTCGTGGGTGTCTTCGGGCGAGGCGATGACCAAACCGTCGATGTCGCTCAGCGAGGCGACGGCGAGTCCGTCGCGAGTCGGTGTGCCCCCGACCTCGGCGCTCAACGACTCGGCCGATGCCTGTCGGGTGTCGGCGATGGCCACAATCTCGACATCCGGCTTTGCCGCCCGGCAACGACCGTGAAACGAACCCATTCCGCCGGCTCCGACGATGGCCAATCGCATGGCGTGGCACCTTACAGACCGGCTGACGACGTGACCTGGTCGATCCACGGAATGACACACTGTCAGCGATGCCGATGACGATGTCG
>JANOCR010000152.1:0-3622 GCA_031412355.1 Ilumatobacteraceae bacterium
CGTCCTCGAGGTTGCCGAGCAGGATGTCGACCGAGGGAACGACCTCGGGCAGTTTGGCGACCACCTTGGCGATGTGCGGAGGGAAGAAGTGGATGACCCGGCTCGGCCGAAACGGAATCTCGCGTATCGGCGCCGGTGCACCGACGGCAAGCGGTTTGAAGAAGTCTCTGGCACTGCGCACGGTCGCAAGGGTATGTGTCGACGGGGTCGACGGCGAAACGGGCATGATGGGTGAGTGACTGAGCGGTTCAAGGCGATTCTGTTCGATGCCGGCGGAGTCCTGGTCCTCCCGGACCCGACCGTGCTCGGCCCGCTGCTGGCCTACTACGGGGGCGAGCCATCAATTGGCGCCCATCGGCGCGCTCACTACGCGGGCATGGCGGCAAAGTCGGCTGCTGGGAGCGTCGAGACCTTTTGGGACGAGTACAACCATTCGTACGTGCGCAGCATCGGCGTAGCGAACTCCGACGTCGACGCCGCGGCCGCCGCGCTGCAGCGGACGCGAAGCGCATACTTGTGGAGGTGGCCGATTCCGGAGAGCGCGACGGCGCTGGCTGCCTTGGCGTTGATCGGCATGCCGCTCGGGGTGGTGTCGAATGCCAGCGGCCAGATCGCCGAGGTGTTGTCGAGGAGTGGTGTGTGCCAGATGGGTGAGGGCCCCTATGTGTCGATGCGTGTGGTGGTCGACAGTCACGTGGTCGGTGTCGCCAAGCCAGACCCGCGGATCTTCGAGCACGCGCTGCCGTACTTCGAGGGCATCGAACGTCGGCACATCGCGTACATAGGCGATTCGGTCACGATGGACATCGGCGCAGCGCGCGCCGCCGGACTTCACCCGATCCTGCTCGACCCGCACGACGATCATCCCGACGCCGACTTCGAGCGCATCCGCAGTCTCACGGAGCTGACGTCGGCGTTGTCGCACGGTTGACGGATGCCACCAGCAGGGGTGAAGCAATCACGAGAAGTAGCTGGAATGGTGTCGACCTAGGTTGTTGGTCCGAGTCCGATTTCGCATCGCTGCGTCGTAAGCCGTACCACCAAGGTTTGATTGACTCTTGACAAATCGGCGGCGCATATTAGCAAAGACGGCCGGACGGGCCGGAAATTAAGCTGGACGGAGTTACCTGTGTTGGGCAAGCGGGTTAGGGCGTGTGGGCGCGTGGGCGGTGAGCGACGATGACGCTCACCCGCAGAGATGTGATCAAGGCCGGAGTGTTCGCCGGCGCGACGTTGTCGTTGCCGCTGTCACGGGCGGTTTCGGGGCAATCGGCGCTCGACAGCCGCATGGCCGGCAGCAAGCTGCCCTTGCCGTTCACGACACCATTCGCGTCCCCGCCGGTAGCGACGCCGGTGCGGTCGGACGACACCACCGACTACTACGCGTTGCACATGCAGCAGACGTCTGCCGAGATCGTGCCGGGCTACAAGACGATGCTGTTCGGTTACGAGGGCTCGGTCCCCGGTCCGACGATCAAGGTCCCGCAGGGCCGCAAGACCGTGGTACGGCACTGCAACCTGCTGCCGACCACCCACCCGACGTACGGGTATCAGCCCTACACGTCTGTGCACCTGCACGGCTCCGCCTCGTTGCCGCAGTACGACGGCTACGCCAGCGACCACACGTACCCCAATCAGTTTAAGGACTACCACTATCCCAACTCGCAAGAGGCGCGAACCCTGTGGTACCACGATCATGGATCGCACCACACCGCAGAGAACGTCTACCACGGCCTGGTCGGGCTGTATATCCTCTCCGATCCTTTGGAGCAGTCGTTGCCGATCCCGCATGGGGTCTATGACGTACCGCTGATGATCGGCGACATGATGTTCAAGAACGATGGTCAACTGTTGTTCACGCTCGAAGACGACAATGGTATGTGGGGTGACGTGATCACCGTCAACGGTCGTCCGTGGCCGGTGATGCAGGTCGAGCGACGCAAGTACCGATTCCGCATCATGGCCGCCACCGTCGCGCGTTCGTTCAAGCTGTCGCTCGATTCCGGTGAGTCGATGGCCATCGTCGCCACCGATGGCGGGTTGATGCCGACTCCGCAGTACGTCAAGAGCTTCCGTACCTCGTCGGCCGAGCGTTACGAGGTGGTCATCGACTTCGCGAAGTACCCGATCGGGCGACGAGTGATCCTGAAGAACTCCAGCCCGCAGAACAACGAGGACTACCCGAACACCGACAAGATCATGGCGTTCGATGTCGTCAGTGAGCCGACGGACCTGTCGAACAACTCGGTCCCCGACGTGTTGAACCCGACCGAACCGACCATGTTGCTGCAGCCGTCGCAGGCCGTGGCCACCCGCAAACTTCTGTTCCACCGTACGAACGGGCAGTTCAAGATCAACGGCAAATCGTGGCGGGATGTCGAGAGGAGCAACTACGAGTACTGCCTGTTCAAACCGAAGCGAGGCGACGTCGAGATCTGGGAGCTGACGAACTCCTCCGGTGGGTGGTTCCACCCTGTTCACATTCACTTCATCGACTTCAAGGTTCTCTCCCGCAACGGAAGACCACCGTTGCCGCACGAGCTCGGAGCCAAAGACGTCGTGTATGTGGGCGAGAACGAGACTGTCAAGGTAATCGCGAAGTTCGACGGGCGCGGCAAGTACATGATCCACTGTCACAACCTGATACACGAGGACCACGACATGATGGGCCAGTTCGAGATGGTCGATCCCGAGGGTCCTGGTGACGACCCGCGCGGTTGGCTGCCTCGCCCGATGTCGGAAGACGACAGCGACCCGTTGTGAACCTGGCGTTCCCCCTGCTGCGCGGCGGGCGCAGCGAGGCGGTGCGTCACCGCCGCACGATCGCCGTCGACGCTGCGATCGTGCTCTCGATGGCTGCGTCGATTGCCCATCTCGTTGCAGCACCGGATCACTTCAGATGGTGGCCGGCGGCGGGAGCGTTCTTCGCTGTCCTCGGAGCGTTGCAGCTGGCCTACTCAGGGCTGCTGTTCCGCGGTGTTCACGACCATCGGATGGTGCTCCTGGGGATTTGGGGCACCGTTGGCGTGATCCTGCTGTACGTCGCCAGCCGAACAGTCGGTCTGCCGGGCACACCACCCGTGCCGATCCATGGTGGTCGCTGGTTGCCCGGCCGCTCGATCCTGCCTGACGGCGCCAAGCACGTCGGTCCGCTCGACGTGTTCACACTCGTCGCCGAAGTGCTGCTCGTGGTCACGCTGCTCAGCATGCTGCCGGGCCGTTCACGGACTCGCACCGTGAATGGCCTGATGTGGATCGGTCTTGCACTGTGGGGGGCCGGCTTCGCTCTACTGTGATGACGGTGGCGATCGATCCCGACGCGGACGACGAGGAGCTCGAGCAGCCGTCTGACGATGCAGCGACGGTACGTCGAATCTTGTGGTTCTCGGGCGTCATCGTTGCCTTGCTGCTGATACGCAGCTTCGTTGTCGAGCCCGTGCGAGTGCGATCCGACAGCATGGAGCCGACGTTGCCGTCCGGTGCGATCCTGTTGATCGACAAGTTCTCGTATCTCATCGGGGATCCGAATCGCGGCGACGTGGTGGTCGCCGCCAACCCGCTCACGGGAGAGTCGATCGTCAAGCGCGTCGTCGCTGTCGGCGGCGATTCGGTGGGTATCGAG
>JANOCR010000153.1:0-6605 GCA_031412355.1 Ilumatobacteraceae bacterium
CTCCCCCGCCACGGTTCGACCCGCCGGCACCGATCCCGGATCAACCACCCAACCCGCTGAAGGGTGCCGACTGCGGCGCGCCGTCGAGCCCAGCACCGGCACCGGCACCGACGACGCCAGCACCTGCTCCGCAAACCCCAGCGGCGCCGACGACTGTCGCCGCCGCGCAATCCCCCGAACCGGCAACGTCGGCCGCGCCACCACCACCACCGCAGGCCGCCCAAGCAACGACAGCACCGGCCGCCGGCTCACCATCGACCACCGTGCCGAGGGCCCCGGCCGCGACGTCCACCACCGCTGTTGCCAGTTCGTCGACGACATCGACGACCGAGTTGCCTCGAGCTGCCACGACGATCGACCGCGAAGATTCACCGACGACGAAGCCGATCTCATCGACGCCGAGCGGCAACTCGGTGGAGGCGTTCGGCGCGGTTGATCTGGGCGACGACGGTCGGGGTGATGGCGGCTTCGGCGCAGCAACGGCAGTCGGGATCGTGGTCGCGGCGTCGTTGGGAGGGGCTGGCGTATGGGCCGCTCGACGAAGGCGGGCCCTCACGTGACTCAACGACTACCGCGTCCACTGCACCCCGGCGCATGGTGGTTGTGGGCGCTCGGCATGGCGACAGCGGTGTCTCGCACCACCAATCCGCTGACACTCGTGGTGTTCGCCGCTGCAGTTGGCTGTGTGGTCTCGTTTCGCCGTACGGAGGCACCCTGGGCTCGTGGATTCGGCACCTATCTGCGGCTCGGACTGCTCGTCGTCGCAATCAGGGTCGTGTTCCGCATGCTGCTGGGCGGCCAGTACGGCACCACGGTGCTGTTCACGTTGCCCGAGCTACATCTGCCAGATGCGACCGCCGGAGTCCGCATCGGCGGTGCTGTCAGCCTCGAGGGCATCCTCGCCGCGGTGTACGACGGCGTACGGCTGGCGACCTTGCTGATCTGCCTGGGTGCAGCCAATGTGCTCGCCAATCCCAAACGCCTCCTGAAGTCGCTTCCGGCGGCATTGCACGAGATGGGGGTTGCTGTGACGGTTGCGCTGACCGTCGCACCGCAATTGGTGGAGAGTGGGCAGCGCATCCGCCGGGCTCGCAAGCTACGCGGAGCGGCAAGGCGCGGCAACGGCTTGGTCAAAGGCATCCTGATTCCCGTGTTGGAGGATGCGCTCGACCGATCGCTCGTCCTGGCCGCAGCGATGGATTCGCGGGGATACGGACGCCGGGCCGATCAGCCCCGCGGCGTGCGCGTCGTCACCGCAACCTTGGTGCTGACTGGTGTCGCCGGCGTGTGCGTTGGCACCTACGGCGTACTCGACGGCACAACCCCGCGGGTGCTCGGAGGTCCGATGCTGGCGGCCGGTTGCCTGGTGGCCATCGTCGGAATTCGCGTCGGCGGCCGGCGCGTGCTTCGCAGCGTGTACCGGCCCGATCCGTGGGGCGCCGCAGAGTGGATGGTAGCCGCCTGCGGGCTCGCCGCCGCCGCTGCCATGTTCATCGCCAGCAGCGTCGATCCGTCCAACCTCTACCCGACACTGCAGCCACTGCGATGGCCGACATTGGCTGCGTTGCCGGCCATCGGGGCACTGATCGGAGCCATGCCTGCACTGCTGGCGCCCCCGGTTGATCTCGGCCAGGCGTCGAGCGTTTCCCGCGACGTGGCGGTGGCTTCATGATCGACTTTCGCGGCGTCACGATCACCTACCCAGGTGCGCGGCAGCCAGCCCTTCGCGACGTGACGTTGCACATCCCCGAAGGGGAACTGTGCCTGGTGGTCGGTCGCACCGGCGTTGGGAAATCGACACTCCTCGGCGCGATCAACGGCCTGGTGCCGCACTTCACCGGCGGCGCCCTGGCGGGACGCGTCACAGTGGCCGGGCTCGACACCCGCACTCACCCTCCCCGCGAGCTCGCCGGTGTGGTCGGTGTCGTCATGCAGGACCCGGTCTACGGCTTCGTGACAGACACCGTCGAGGAAGAGTTGGCCTACGGGATGGAGCAACTCGCGGTCCCAGCAGCGGTGATGCGCAAGCGCGTCGAAGAGACACTGGACCTGTTGAGCTTGGCGCACCTGCGGCGACGATCGTTGCATTCGTTGTCGGGTGGTCAACAGCAACGCGTCGCCATCGGCTCGGTGCTGACGGCGCATCCGCGCGTGCTGGTGCTCGACGAGCCGACGTCGGCACTCGATCCAGCTGCGGCAGAAGACGTGCTCGCAGCACTGACCCGCCTTGTCCACGATCTCGGCGTGACCGTGGTGCTGGCCGAGCATCGGCTCGAGCGAGTGATCGAGTACGCCGACATGCTCGTTAGCGTCGACTCGCTGGGCCGTGTGACCGCGGGGAAACCTGGCGCCATGATGCGGGTCAGCGATGTCGCCCCGCCGGTGGTCCGGCTCGGGCAAGCTGTCGGGTGGGATCCACTGCCCCTGTCGGTCCGCGACGCTCGTCGGCGCGGCGGCGATCTTCGGGCACAACTCCAGCGTTGCGCGACGCCCGAAGAACCCGTCGTCGCGGAACCTCGCACCGTGCTGCACGCTCGACGGCTGGTGGTTCGATACGGCGATGTGATCGCCGTGGCTGGCGTGGATCTCGATGTGCATGCCGGTCAGGTGCTGGCGCTGATGGGCCGGAACGGCTCGGGCAAGACGTCGCTGCTGTGGGCGCTGCAGGGCAGTGGAGCCCGGCACGGTGGCAGCGTGACTGTCGACGCCAATGGCGACGCCGAGGACGCGGACCCGTCGCGGCTGACGCCCGCCGAGGCCAGGACTCGTGTCGGGCTCGTGCCGCAGTCACCAGGCGACCTGCTGTACCTCGCAACCGTCGACAACGAGTGCGACCTGGCCGACAGTCAGAGCCAACGGCCACCTGGCACCTGTCGAGCCATCCTCGACCGAATCGTTCCGTCCGTCGACGGCGATGCCCACCCACGCGATCTGTCGGAGGGACAACGCTTGGCGTTGGCGCTCGCGGTGCAGTTGTGCCCGCGGCCCTCGGTTGTCATGCTCGACGAGCCCACCCGCGGCCTCGACGAGAGCGCGAAGGTCCGCTTTGCCGAGGTGATCGCCGAACTGGCGACGCAGGGTCAGGCCATCGTTGTGGCCACGCACGACGTCGAGTTCGTCGCCAGCGTCGCGGACCGCGTCGTGGTCCTGGCGGAAGGCGAGATCGTCGCCGACGGCCCCACCGCCGACGTTGTGGTGGCATCGCCCGTGTTCGCACCGCAGGTCGCCAAAGTGATGCACCCGGCACGCTGGTTGACCGTCGCGCAGGTCACAGCGGCTGTCGCGGCCGAGGGCGTTCGGTGATTGTGCCGCACGCCGTCAGGGTGCGAAAGCACACATGGCTGGTGCTGTCGGTCGGCTCGTTGGCGGGACTGGCCATGTTCCTGTGGCCGTTGCTGACCAGCCCGCCAGCGGGCACCGCGCACAGCGCCGAGGCGCCGTTCGTGTTCGTGCTAATCCTGCCGCTGATCATCGCCGTCGTGCTCGCCGAATTGGGCAGTGGCGGCCTCGACGTGAAGGCGATCGCCATGTTGGGTCTGCTGTCGGGCGTCGGGGCAGCGCTGCGCCCGTTGGGTGCCGGCACGGCCGGACTGGAGACGATGTTCTTCCTGTTGATCCTCGCGGCACGGGTCTACGGTCCGGGATTCGGCTTCGTGCTCGGTTCGACGACGATGTTCACGTCGGCGCTCCTGACTGGCGGCGTCGGACCATGGCTGCCGTTCCAGATGATCGCGTCGTCGTGGATCGGGCTCGGTGCCGGACTCCTGCCGCGGGCGAATGGACGCATCGAGATCGCCGTGCTCGCCGTCTACGGAGCGATCGCCTCGTATGTGTTCGGGTTCCTGCTGAACATGTGGTTCTGGCCATACAGCATCGGCACGTTCATCGGTACCGGCGCGGACCCCGGCCTCCAATTCGTCCCCGGCGACGCGGTCGTCGGCAACCTGCGTCGATTCTTCGTCTTCACCTTCGCGACGTCGACGTTCGGATGGGACACCGGGCGGGCGATCACCAACGTGTTGGCGATCTGCGTCCTGGGCACGCCCGTACTTGCCGCGCTACGACGAGCTCGCCGTCGGGTCGACTTCTACCCCGAGATCACCTTCGAGCCGGCGCTGTGGAGTGTTTCACGACCCGACGGGGTGCGCTGAAGCACTCCACTGGGGTTTCCCGGTGCAACCGGAAACCAACTGACGTGCCACGATCTCGGGGCCAGAACCCGCAACGCGCGAACAGAAATGGGAGATCATGGGCAAGCCAAGCTTCGGCATTTTCGATCACATCGAAGACATCCCCGGCACGTCGACACCACAGTTGTTGAAGGATCGACTCGACCTGATCAGGATGGCCGACGAAGCAGGCTTCGCCGGCTTCCACCTCGCCGAGCATCACGGCACCGACCTGTGCATGGCTCCGAATCAGGAGGTGTTCATCGCCGCCGCGTCGCAGATCACGAAGAACATCCGGCTCGGCCCACTGGTGAAGCTGTTGCCGTTACACCACCCGGTCCGCATCATCGAAGACATGATCGTCGTCGACAACCTGACGAACGGCCGGCTCGACTTCGGCGTCGGCCGCGGTGTCGCACCCATCGAGCACTACTGGTTCGGCAGCAACTGGCACGACTCGAAGGATCGCTTCGTCGACATCCTCGGCATCATCTGCGACGCCTTCGCGACCAGTGAGATCAGCAGCGCCAACTCGAAGTTCTACGACTTCCCCACGATCCCCCTGTCGACGAAGCCCGTACAGAACCCGATTCCGTTCTGGTATCCAGGAAGTCCGATCACCGCCGGCCGCCACGGCATGAACCTGATGTGGCCAGGTCCCATCGACAAGGCCGCGTACGACGTTTACGTAGAGACATGGAATGCCCACAGGGGCGACACCTGTCGCGTGGATGGGCCCGATTCGGTGCCCCGCGTCGGCTGCACGATGGTGCTGGCCATCTCGCCCACCGAGAGCGAGTCGCTGGAGATCGCGCGACGCACGATGAGCGGACTGATGCGTCGAACGCACAACGTGCACAAGTTCGATCACCTCGTGCTGAACGACGAAGAGTGCGACGCCGCACTCGGGCCGCTTCGCAACATCACGGCGCACATGGAAGACGCCATTCAGTTCGGTGCGGGAACCGCCGAGCAGATCAAGGATCGCTTTGCCGCAGTCCTCGCGCCAGGACTGACCGACTACATCGTCTTGCAACTTCCCGCTGGCGACATGACGCTCGACGAGGCCAAACGCACGATGGACCTCTTCTGCAGCGAGGTGAAGCCGTCGCTCGAAGCCGCGGCCTGAGGCAGCGGTCATGACAACCAACGGATATGTCGAGCGCGGCGAGCTCCTCGTCGGCATCGAGTTGGACGCAGTTCTGGAGAACGAGGCGCTGCCGGCGAGCGGGGTGGATCCGGCGCGGTTCTGGCTCGGGCTGTCCGAGCTGATCCACGAGCTGACACCGCGTAACGCCGAGCTCCTGGCCGAGCGCGCCCGGCTGCAGGCGGCCATCGACACCTGGCATCGCCAACGCACGGGCGCCACACATGATGCCGACGAGTACCGGAGCTTTCTCGAGGAGATCGGCTACCTGGTACCCGCAGGGCCTGTCTTTCAGATCGACACGGCAAACGCCGACCCCGAGATCACCACCATCGCCGGACCACAACTGGTGGTGCCGGTTACGAACGCCCGGTACGCATTGAACGCTGCGAACGCGCGGTGGGGATCGTTGTACGACGCGCTCTACGGCACCGATGCGCTCGGCGACGCACCCACTGCGGGCGCCTACGACCCGGAACGCGGAGCCAGGGTGATCCAGTGGGTGCGAGGCTTCCTCGACGACGTCGCCCCACTTGTGCGCATCGACGGAGCATTGCGTTCACACCGCGACACAGTCGGATACAGCATCGTGCGCGGTGCGTTGGAGGCAGCGTTCGCCGATGACCGGCGCGCCCCTCTCGCCGACCCCAACACGTTCGCCGGCTACTCAGGCGATACCGAGCAGCCCTACTCGATCCTGCTGCAGCACCACGGTCTCGGCATCGAGGTGCTGCTCGACCGCAACCATCCCATCGGGTCGACGGACGCTGCCGGGGTGGCCGATGTGGTGCTGGAGTCGGCATTGACGTCGATCATGGATTTCGAGGATTCGATCGCCGCCGTCGACAGTTCCGACAAGGCACTCGCCTACCACAACTGGCTCGGCCTGATGACGGGCACGCTGACCGAACAGGTGACCAAGAATGGCCGCACGTTCCAGCGGCGCCTCGCCGCCGACCGCTCGTTCACGGCACCCGACGGATCCACGATCACCCGCAACGGTCGAGCCCTGATGCTGGTCCGCAATGTCGGCCACCTGATGACAACACCCGCCGTGCTCGATCGCGACCGTGCGCCGGTGTACGAAGGTCTGCTCGACGCAATGGTCACCGTGCTGTGCGCAATACCGGGCCTGGCCAAGAACGAGTCAGCGACGAACTCGCGCATGGGGTCCATCTACGTCGTCAAACCGAAGATGCACGGTCCTGTGGAGGTCGCCTTCGCCGACGAGGTGTTCACCAAGGTCGAGGCCGTGCTGGACCTGCCCGCCAACACCGTGAAGCTCGGCA
>JANOCR010000154.1:0-20262 GCA_031412355.1 Ilumatobacteraceae bacterium
CACCACCACGTCCACCGATACCACCTCGACCTCAAACTCCTACCCAACGCCAACCTCGACATCACCCACCCCGACGGCACCACACTACCCAGCCAACCACGCGGCCAACCCCGCCGTCGAGCCCCATAATCGACGGGCGCCGTACGTGGTGATCTTCGGAGCGCCAAATTCTTCGTCAACTCAGCACACGGAGTACAGGGCGCCGCGCAACGCGTAAGTGATGATCACCTGCTCAGAGCCATTGGTGACGGTGAGTCGGCCTGTAAGCGGGATTCTGTAACGTCGAAACGTTGGTGACCATCCCTCTAGGCGGCCTACCCGAGAGGTAGCCGGCGAACCGGCTGGACGGGCAGCCCATCCTCTCTGCTTGGCCTTGCTCCGAATGGGGTTTGCCAGCCGTACAGGTCGCCCTGCACGCTGGTGCGCTCTTACCGCACCGTTGCACCCTTACCTGTGACCAGCGAACTGGCCCATCGGCGGTCTCTCTCTGTTGCACTATCCGTCAGGTCGCCCCGACCTGGCTCGCGCCAGCATTCTGCCCTACGGAGTCCCGACTTTCCTCGACATGGTCACCGAAGTGCCATGCCGCGGTCACCCGGCCGACTCACCGTCGGGAATCAGTGTACGAGCAGCTCAACAGCTCGGTGTCATGTACTCGAAGACGAACGAGTTGAGGCTCGGGGTCTCGAGGTTGATCTTCAGGCGCGTCCCGTTCTCGTCGCCGCGGCCAACCACCAGCTGAATTGCGCCTAGCCCACCGAACTGCGATGGAATGGCGGTGACCGTCGGGATCTCGGTCTGGGCAGTCGGTGTCGGTGTGGGTGTCGGCACCGCACTTCCGCCAGTCGCTTGGTTGGCTATGTTCTGCAGGGTCGTCGGGGGTGCCACCGTCGTGGGCGGTGATCCAGGCTCGGCGTTGACTGCGTCGGCGAAGTTGACCAAGCCACCAGGACGATCGGGATTGATGGTCAGCGCCAGCAAAGCGGCGTGACGAGCGGCGCGGGCCCCGACAGTCATCGCCTCGGCTCGCGGCGTCGGGTCGCTGAACAGCGCCACCAGCGACTGGTAGGTGGCACCTGCGAGCGACTCGAGGCCGTGGAGGAAGTTGAGCACGTCGCGATGCGGGTCCTCGCTGGGCTCGATGGCTGCGGCGCCCGCGGTAGCTTCGGCGCCGACGGTGATGCGCTTCATGATCGGGTTGATGATGACGTCGTCGATCTTCGGATTGCCGCACGTCCACGCCGTGCCTCCGGCGTCGGTGGTCAACTGATCGAACAACTCGGCGTGACCGGCATGGTCTTGCATGAACCGCGTGGCCATGTCGTCGTACTTGGGGTCGAGGAGGTCGCTGTTGCCGATGACCTGGCTGTAGACGTTGATGATCGAACGCTCGAGCGACGATGCGGTGCGCAGCAGCGCGACGTTGGTGGTCCTCGCGTCGGGGAGACGGATGGTCGTTGGCACCGCGCCGACGCGGCCGACCTCGCCGCGCTCGTGCTCGCCGCACGCGCTGATGACGGTGGCAGTGGCGACCGTGAACCCGCCGATGCGCAGCACGTCGCGGCGACCGAGCAAGGGACTGGGGTTGTCGTGACGGCTCACGGCCTCACCCTTCCGCCGGCGTCAACGCGCCGGCCTCTGTGTTGACGAGCAAGTCGTCGAGTGCGGTCGCTCCGTTCAGGTGAGCCAGCACGGTGCCGTGGCGAGCCTCGACGATGAGGATCGAGGCGATCAGCGAGGCCCCATCGGTGCCCTGCAGCTCACGCAAGATGTCGATGTGAGTCGCGACTGCGACCGACTCGAGTTGGTAAGCGGCCTGGAGCACGCTGGGTCCATCGCCCCCGAACGAGGCCGTGAGATCTTCGACCACTGCGTTGGCCACTTGGGGAGCCTGGCGCCCGAGGAGTGCCGACAACGCTGCCACATACGCGTCGTGCGACTCGCGAATCGTGGCTAGGACCGCCCGTTCGTTGTCGTCGAAGTCGTCGGAACCCAGGGCCACGTCGTAAAGGTCCCGCGCTGCGAGCTCGACGGACTGGGCGAAGCCCAACAGGGTGACGTCGTCGTCGCTCGGCCGCTTGGGTGGAGCCGTTGTCGTGGTGACAGCCGTGGTCGCCGATGTCGCAGTGGTGGTAGTGGTCGCGTTCGCCCGGCCGATGAGGGATGGCAGCAGCGAGACTGCGGCCCCACCCAATCCAATGCCCAGCAACCGACGGCGCAAGTTGGCGTTGTCGGCCGGTGCCGGCTCCGTCACATCGTTGTCCACGAAGAATCCTTTCGAGATACTCACCCGTCAGCCTTCCTTGCCGAGGGTGAGCGGAGCAATTCTAGAAGTCGAGGGCCGAGAGGTCTGGTATCCATGTGCGGGCTCGTTCGATCGCGCCGGCCCATTGCTGCCGGTCGAGGTGACCGGTCGGTTCGACGACACCCCGCGGCTTCCATGCTGCAGCAATGTCGTCGAACGACCCCCACACGCCTACGGCGAGCCCGGCGAGGTAGGCGGCCCCGATGGTGGTGGCCTCCGTCTGTGGCGACACCTCGATCGCCCGGCCGGTGGCGTTCGCCAGGGCCTGGATGAAGGTCGGGTTCTGGCTCATCCCCCCGTCGACACGGATGGCCCCGGCCGATTCGCCGTAGTCGGCCTCGGCGGCCTGCAGGAGGTCCGCACCCCGGTGGGCGATGCCTTCGAGCACGGCACGAACCAGTTGCGGACGACCAGATCCACGGGTCAGGCCCAGAAGCGTGCCGCGTGCGCCGTAGTCCCAATGCGGTGTGCCCAGGCCCATCAGCGCCGGCACGTACACGACGCCGTCGGTGTGGTCGCACTGCGCTGCTACCTCGTGGCTGTGTGCCGCGGTGTCGATGACACCCAGGTCGTCGCGCAGCCACTCGACGTTTGTTCCGGCCGACAACATGATGGCTTCCGCGCCCCATGTGCGTTGCCCGTCGCGGCTCCACGCCACGATGGGAAACGTGCCGTGCTCGCTGCGTCGAGCCGATGCCGGCGGGGTCGGGCCCGTGCACAGGTCGAGCATTCCACCGGTGCCGAACGTGATCTTGGCCAAGCCAGGTCGCACACAGCCCTGGCCGACAAGGCTGCCTTGCTGATCACCGACCAGTGCGGCCAAAGGAGGCGCACCGGCAAGCGCGGTGGCCTCGCCGAACACCCCCGTCGAGTCGACCAACGTCGGCAACATCTCCATTGGCACACCGAGTGCGGCACAGGTTTCGGCCGACCACGCCGTGCAATCGTCGTTGAGCAGGCCGGTGACCGCCGCGTTCGACGGATCGGTGACGTGCACTGCACCGCGCGAGAGCACCCATGCGACCCAGGTGTCGACCGTGCCGAAGCAAAGGTCCCGGTCGCGGGCGCCAGGAATGTTGTTCAACAACCAGGCAATCTTTGTCGCCGATTGGTTGGGGGCCAGCGCCAGGCCATGGTCGGCCTTGGCGGTGATGCAGTCGAAGACTGTGCGCAGGTCTTGCCAGCCGAGGCCGGGACCGATTGGCTCCCCACTGGCGCGGTCCCACACCAACGTCGAAGCCCGCTGATTGGTGATGCCGACGGCAGCGACCGCGCCCGCGGCGCCCAGCGATCTGGTGGCGACATCTAGCACCGCGTCGGCCATGCCGGCTCCATCGAACTCAACGAGGCCGGGGAATGGCGACGACGGTGGGAAGGACCGGTACTCCAACGCGTGCACGACACCTTCGCCGTCGACAACGGCGGCGCGCAGACCGGATGTGCCTACATCCACAACGAGCACGCTCACGATGACCTCCGGGTCGACGATGGCAGTATCCCGCGCCGCTGCAACGCACCACCGAGTGCGCCTCCCAGCAGTCCGGCCACGGCCACGGCCGTGAGATTGAACAACGCGGCCAGCCAACGGACCTCGTTGTCGCGGAGCGCGCGGATGATGATGAACACGGTTTGCGCGGCGACGTACGTGCCCAGCGCGCAGATGATGCCGTGCTTCAGCGGCAACTGCAGTTGCTGTGCCCACGCCGCAACGCCTGCGCCCAAGACGAAACCGACAAGTGCAGCCAGGCTCAGCAGTGAAGCGATGCCCTCGCTGCCGTCGCCCTCGGCGACGATGCGTGCTGCGATCGAGAACGGGATCGCGAACACAAGTGCCACACTGCCTCCGGCGCGCAGCGCGTTGCAGTCGAGCGTCTTCACGGCCAATCGACCTCACCGAACGGCGACGACAGACCGAGCTTGCCGGGGTTGAGGATGCCCGCAGGGTCGAGCGCGTCCTTCACCGTCTGCAGGACGTCGAGTGATGAGCCCATCGATTCCGCCATGAAGCGCGAGCGATTGAGGCCGATGCCGTGATGGTGCGACAGGTTGCCACCGGCATCCAGCACGGCGCGCTGTCCGGCATCCCACATTGCGACGTACGTTGCCTCGACCTGGTCGGGCGGGGGAGTCGCCGCGAAGGTGAAGTACAGGCACGCGCCGTCGAGATAGCTGTGCGACAGGTGACAGCTGGCAGCGCGGGCATGCGGAACCGCCAGCAACGCCGCACAAGCCTCGGAGAAGATGGTCGCCAGCCGCGACCATGGTGCGGCGATCTCCATCGTGTCGACGACGACCCCCTTGCGGGTCAAGGCTTGCAGCGCATTGGTGTCGTTGCGGTGAACGAGCCATTGCTCGACGAGGTCGTCGGATGCCGGTGATGCATTCGCGCATTCGTCCTCGACCACGCCCAGCGTTGCTTCGACCAGACCGATGTCGCCTTCGTCGAGCACCAGCAGCACGCATTGCGAGCCATCGCCGCCGTGACTTCGCTGCGTCTCGATTGCGTCGTACAGGCGCAGCACCGCCGGCGTTGCGCCCCGGCGAAGGATCAGTCGGCAGGCTTCGATCCCGGTCTCGAAATCGGTGAACGTGTACGCCGCGCGACGTTCGTGCGTAGGCACAGGGTGCGCTCGCAGCCAGACGCGCGTCACGATCCCGAGCGTGCCCTCGCTGCCGAGGAAAAGGTGGGTGAGGTCGGGGCCCATTGCTGCGGCGGGCCCGTGGCCGGTTCGAATCACGGTGCCATCGGCCAGCACCACCTCGAGGCCCACGACCATCTCGTCGATCTTGCCGTACCGCGTGCTGTATTGCCCGGCGCCGCGGCAGGCCACCCATCCACCGACGGTGGCGATGTCGAAGCTCTGCGGAAAATGGCCGACCGTCATCGCGCATCGCTGACGCAGTTCGGTCTCGAGCTCAGGACCGAACGTGCCGGCCCACACCTCGACCACACCCGACTCGGCGTCGATGTCGATGATCCCCTGCATGGCTGTGAGGTCGAGCACAACGCCGCCGAACACCGGGACCGACGCGCCTGATACCCCGCTGCGCCCGGCCGCAGCTGTCACCGGCACGCCTTCCGCCGAGCATGCGGCCAGCACTGCGGCCACTTCCTCGGCTGTGGACGGCCGGCATACCGCCGCGGCGCGCTGTGGCACGCTGCCGGCCAGCGACCAGTGCATGGCCAGCGGCCACCAATCGCGGCTGGCCTCGGCAGTCGCGGCGGACGACGTGATGGTCTCGCAGATTCCCCGCAGGTGAGCCACGAGTTGGTCGCCGGGTTGACGCGTCGTCGCAGTCAACCGAGAGTCCGAGCCGGTCAGTTCGATCGGTGCCGTCGGCTCCGTCACCTATTGGCCCCGAGCAGATCTGCCTCGGTGGTCTCGCCGGCCGTCTGCTCCGATGCGCACGAACTGCGGAACTCGGCCACTTGCCGGTTGACCTCGGAATCGTCCCAGCCCATTTCGGCGGCGATCAATCGAGCGACATCGGCGGCTGCCTCGACGGTGGCCGGGCGGTCGAACAGCCTGGCACGCGTGCGGCGCGACAACACGTCGTCGAGAGTGACCGACATCTCGCAGCGCGCCGCGTACACGGCCTCGGCCTTGCAATAGGGGAGACCGGGGATCAGCGGTTCTGCCAGACGCGGATCGGATTGACGCAGCGCGATGATCTCGCTGGCCGCAGATCCATAGCGACCGGTCAGATGGGTCGCGTCGAGGTCAGCTCGCTGGCGGTAACCATCGGCGCCGACCAGCGCCAGGCGCTTGGTTCTCGACTTGTGGCGCACGCCCAGCACCTCACACACTTCGTCGACGGTGTCTTCGGCCATCTCGCGGTAGGTCGTCAACTTGCCGCCGGTCACCGAGATCACGTTGCTCGTGCTGCGGTTCACCTTGTGGCGCCGCGACAGGTCTGCCGTGCGTCCCGACGAGGCGCTCTTCACCAACGGCCGCAGTCCGGCCCACATACCGGTGATGTCGGCCTCGGTGATTCCCGTGGTGATCGATGCGTTCAACGCCTTCAACACGTAGCTGATGTCGTCTTTCGAACACTGCGGATCGTCGATCGAACCCTGGTAATCGGTGTCGGTGGTTCCGACGTAGGTGTGCTCGAAGGTGCCGTCGGGACGGCGACCCCACGGCACGACGAACAAGCTGCGCTTGTCTTTCGGCACAGGGATGACCACGGCAATATCGTTGCGCACCTTCTGCCACGGCACGGTCAGATGAACACCCTTGGCTGGTCGGATTGAATCGGGGTCTGCGCCCTCGTCGAGCGTGCGCACCTCGTCGGACCACACTCCCGCGGCGTTCACGATCACTTTGGCGCGCACCGTGATCAGCCGGCCGGTCGCGTCGACGACAGCCCCGGATGCGCGACCGTCGGCATCCTTGGTCAACTCGACGACCCGGCATCGATTGACCACGACGGCGTTGTGGGCCGCCGCGGTTCTGGCCACCGTCAGGCACAGCCGGGCGTCGTCGACAGTCGCGTCGAAGTAGAGATAGGCGGAAGCCAATCGCTCCTTCGGCATCGTCGGCAGATGGGCGAACGCCGCGTCCTTTTTCAATCGTCGATGGAATTTGCCGATCCGCCAGCCCCCCGTGAGGTCGTACATCCACATTGCCGTGCCCATCGCCCGGGCGATCTTGCGCGAGACGACGCCCTCCTTGGTCAGGATGGGGATCATGAACGGCAGGACCTTGACGAGGTGGGGGGCGTTCTTGCGCAGCCGCTCACGCTCGCGCAGGGCCTCGTACACCAGGCGCACCTCGCCCTGTTGCAGGTAGCGCAGGCCACCGTGCACCAGCTTCGAGCTCTTCGACGATGTGCCCGATGCGAAGTCGTCACGTTCGACCAACGCCGTTCGCAGTCCCCGCGCGGCGGCGTCGAGGGCGACTCCAGTTCCCGTGATCCCACCTCCGATGACCAGCACGTCGAACGTTTCACTCTCCAGCCGGTCGAGCATGTCGGCACGTCGGAAAGGTGTCGGGGGAGGCATCGGCGATCATCCTAGGGACTCGCGCCAGTTGGCCCGCGGCCAAAGCGCAACGGATCTAGGGGCGACTGAGGGGAACTACCATGCCTGCCAGCACGCTGATCTGCGCGATGGATTCCGGCCGCCCCACATGACAATCACCTATGACCCGAAGCATCCAAAGTACTTCGATGAAGCCGACGTCCGCGAGGAGATGACCCGGGTCTTCGACCTGTGCCATGGCTGTCGGCTGTGCGTCAAGCTCTGCACATCGTTCCCGACGTTGTTCGAGATGATCGATCGGCACGACGATCAAGACGCCGGCCGGTTGACGCCCGCGCAGCAGGATCAGGTCGTCACCGAATGCTTCCAGTGCAAGGTGTGCTACACCAACTGTCCGTACACCCCCGAGCTGCACGAATGGGCGCTCGACTTCCCGCGGCTGATGCTGCGCACAGGCGCCATGCAACACGTCAACGGACAGGTCAGTGCTCGCGATCGAGTGACCAATACGGTGCTCGGGCACACTGATCTCATGGGCAAGGCCGCGTCGCTCGCGGCTCCGATGGCCAACAAGATAGTTGGTGCCAGGCAGGGCTCGGTCGTGCGCAAGGCGATGGAGAAGGTCGCGGGCGTATCGAGCGTCCGTTTGCTTCCGCCGTACGCTCGCCAACGCTTCACGACATGGTTCAAACGTCGTCCCCGAGTCCGCATCGCCAAGCGTCAAGGTCGCGTCGCAGTGTTTCCCACTTGCCTGGTCGAGTATCAGCAACCGTCGATCGGTCACGACCTCGTCAAGGTGTATGAGCGCAACGGCATCGAATGCATGCTGGTCGACAGCGCGGAGTGCTGTGGTGCTCCGTGGCTGCACAGCGGCGACGTCGAACAGTTCACCAAGGTCGCCGAGAGGAACGTGAAGGCGCTGGCACTGTCCATCCGCCGCGGCAACGACATCGTCGTACCGCAACCGACCTGTGGCTACGTGTTGAAGAGGGACTACCCGGTCTATGTCGGTGGCGCCGATGCGCAACTCGTGGCCGAACACACCTACGACGCCGCGGAGTACCTCATGAGGGTGCACAAGGCGGATGGCACCAGGCTCGACACCGACTTCACCGGCCAGGTCCCTGCCACTGTCACCTATCACACGCCGTGCCACTTGAAGGCGCAGGACGTCGGCTTGAAGAGCCGGGATCTGATCAAGCTCACCGGTGCGCGGGTCACGCTCGTGCAGCAGTGCAGTGGTATCGACGGGATGTGGGGGTTGCGCGCCGAGAACACTCCGATCAGTCTCCCGGTGGCCAGGCAGCTCGCCGACCAGATCCGCCGTGCTGATGGTGAGGTGATCGCGGGGGATTGTCACCTGGCCAACACGGCCATCACTGAACAGACGGGCCTGCGACCTCTGCATCCGCTGCAACTGATTGCCCGGGCATACGGCATCAGTGAGGAAGTTCCTCCACGCTGACCACACTGGGTGAGGTAGTCGACGACCTCCGTGGCCGCGCGGCGCGCACAACTGTTACACATTCCTGACAAATTCCTGAGAAAGGGTCTGGTAACGCGACCCGAGTAAGCCTAGATTCACGCGCGCTGAAACGGTGATCTACTGTCAGCGCGGGCTAAAACTCAGGAGAATATAAGTCGTGTCGGTCAAAGAGATCGTATGGCGAGAGTTGGGGGCGTGTCGGGGGCTAGAAGCGGCCATGTTCTACCCGGACGACGATGATCTGGCACTGGAGGCTAAGTCGGTCTGTGCCGGGTGCGATGTGCGTATCGCATGCCTCGAACACGCGTTGCAAGCGCGAGAGAAAGCAGGAATTTGGGGCGGGGCCACTGAACGCGAGCGACGGCGGATGATCCGCCAGCGTCGCCGCACCGCGTAACCTGAACGGATGAGTGCACTCGAGGACCTGGGCGGCTGGCCCGCGCTCCTGACTGAATTGGTCGAGGGTCGCGACCTGCCTGCCACCCACGCTCGAGCGGCAATGGCCACCATCTTGTCGGGCGATGCCACTGCCGCCCAGTTGATCGGTTTCGTCGTGGCCTTGCGGGCCAAAGGTGAGACCCCGGAAGAGCTCAGCGGACTGCTCGACGCCGTGCTCGACGCGGCCGCTGTGGTGCCGCTCGGCGACGAGTTGCGATCACGGGCAATCGACATCGTTGGCACCGGTGGCGACCGCAGTCACTCGATCAACGTCAGCACAATGGCTGCGATCGTGGTGGCAGGCGCCGGTGTGCCGGTGTGCAAGCACGGTGCCCGCGCAGCCTCGTCGCAGTGTGGCGCGGCCGACGTGCTCGAAGAATTGGGCGTGGCAATCGACCTGTCACCGGAGGGCGTACTTCGGTGCGTCGAGCAGGTAGGGATTGGCTTCTGCTTTGCCCCCAAGTTCCACCCCGCATTCCGCTTCGCCGCACCCAGTCGCCGCGAGATCGGCATTGCGACCGTGTTCAACCTGCTCGGCCCGATGGCCAACCCCGGGCGAGTTCGCCGCCAACTGATCGGCGTCGCCAACCCGGCGGTGGCCGAGCGGATGCTGGCCTCGTTGCGGCTGCACGGCTCGCAGCGAGCCTGGGTCGTGCACGGTGGCGGACTCGACGAACTGACCACGACGGGCACGTCGACCGTGTTGGCCCTCGACGACGACAGCGTCCGCACCTTCACGGTCGACCCGGTTGCGTTGGGGTTCGCCCCCGCCATCCCCGACGAACTGACCGGTGGCACCCCGCCACAGAATGCCGAGGTCGTGCGCCGCGTGCTGAAGGGCGAGCACGGTGCACACCGCAACATCGTGTTGCTCAATGCTGCAGCGGGCCTCGTGGTGGCCGGCGCGGCCGAGTCGCTGGAAGAAGCGGTCATCATTGCGACGTCGTCGATCGACGAAGGCCACGCGGCGCGGACCCTGGATCGATGGGTCCACGAGTCGCAGGCCGTGATGGCCGATCTGCAGTCTGACGAATCGTGATCGTTCGCGTCCCGGCGTCGTCGGCAAACCTAGGGCCCGGTTTCGACACCTTGGGAATGGCGCTGTCGCTCCACGCCGAAGCTGGTGTGATCGACGGCGACGTGCCGTCCGGAGCGCAGCGGATCGATCAGTTCCACCCGGCCGGTGTGGCATTTGGACGGGCTGGGGGGCACGGCGACCTTTGGGTGTGCTCGCCCATTCCGGTGGGTCGCGGGCTGGGATTCAGCGGGGCGGTTCGCGTGGCCGGCATCGTCGCTGCGCATGCACAGCGGCATGGCAGCGACCCTGACCGATTCGCGCATCATCTGCCCGACATGCTCGCGTTGGCGACAGACCTCGAAGGTCACGCCGACAATGTTGCTGCGTCGCTGTTCGGGGGCATAGTGGCCACGGCCGACGGGCATGCCGTGCGCATCCCGCTGGCGTTCGATCCGGCGATCGTGGTGTGGATACCTTCGTTCACGACATCGACCGACGAGTCACGCACGAAGATGGGCACCGACGTGCCCTTGGCCGATGCAGTGTTCAACATCGGCCGCACGGCATTGCTCGTCGCCGCGTTGGCGGCGGGCGACATCGATGCGTTGCGCAGCGCCACGCAGGATCGTCTGCACCAGGACCTGCGTCTGGCGTCGGTCGAGCAATCCAAGGATGCCTTGCAGGCTGCCCTCGATGCCGGCGCCTGGTGCTCGTGGTTGTCGGGATCCGGACCAACTGTCGCGGCGATGTGTCCCTTCGAGGACGCCGGCGAACTGGCTGCGAGCATGCCCGGCGATGCCCACACCAAGGTGTTGCGCATCGACCATGGCGGCGCGGTTGTGGAGGACGACTAGGCCGCCAGATCGGTCGACGCCTGGTGCGTGGCTCGACCCGCGATTTCGGGGACCTGCTCGATGGGCCATTCCCACCGACCTTCGCACCACGACACGGTGACCCGATCGGCCAGCCGGTCGAAGGCGCGGGCCAAGCACAACACCTCGTCGACGACGTGGCGGGGTAACAGCGCGGTGAACGACGACACGTCGGGAGGCGGCAGCGGCAGGTCGATCTCCAACTGTCCGACGACGGCCGTGCCGATCAGCAGTCCGCCGCGGATGTGCAGCGTGGTGTCGCCGATCTGCAACCCCACGTCGCCGGCCTGGCGCAGTCGATCGGTGAGTCGCTGCCGGCGCATTGCGTTGGAGAACGCCATGGCCCGATCGCGGACCTGGGCTGCTTCTTCGTATCGGCGCGCCGCCGAGAGCACGGCGAGCCGGGACTGCAGGGCGGTGATGACCATGTCGGGTGAAGTGGTCATCGCCTGCACGGTGCCGGCGACGACCGCCGCGTAGCGATTGGCGTCGGCGACACCGGCGCATGGACACATTGCCACGCCCAACTGGGCGGGTGTGCAGATTATCGCGGCCGGGTGTGGTTGGTACGAACGACCCAATCTGGTGGTGCAACGCCGGAGCGGAAACACCGATTGCAGTGCCTCGATCACGGCTTCGGCGTTGGCCTTCGAGGGCAGCGGCCCCAGATGCAGACCCGCGCCGGTCGCTTCGTTGACGACCGATAGCCGTGGCCAGACCTCGTCGGTGCTGAGCCGCACGTAGCGGTACTTCTGCGTCGTGGTGCCGACCTTGTTGTACCGCGGCGTTAGTTGCTGGATGTAGCGAAGTTCGAGCACCTCCGCGGTCAGCACGTTGGGTGTTGTGACGTACGAGATCCGTTGCGCCTCGCGCAGGAGGGTTCCGATCTTGCGTCGATCGTCGGATCCGAAGTAGCTCCGCACGCGCTGACGGAGATTCGTGGCCTTGCCGACGTACAGCACCTGATCCTTGGCGCCGCGAAATAGGTAGACGCCGGGGCTGCGCGGCAGGCCGACGGTCAGGCGCAGTTTCCCGGCCTGTGGATGCGCGCCGATGCGAGGGAGGGCGATGAGATCGTCGAGTCCCAACACACCCAGGCCGGCCGCGCGCTCGAGCAGAAAGTGCAGCAGGTCCGTAGTCGCCAGCGCGTCGTCGAGGGCGCGGTGTGATGGCCTGTGGTCGAGGCGAAAGCGCGACGCCAACGTGCCGAGCCTGCAATCGGAGACCTCGTCGCGGATCAGCCGACGAGCCAACGGAAGCGTGTCGATCACAGGATTGGTGATCTCCGCGTCGCCGCGTCGCGTCAATGCGGCGTTGATGAAAGCCATGTCGAACCCGACGTTGTGACCAACCACTACAGCATCGCCCAGGAACTCGATCATGTTCGGCAAGACAGCGTCGATGGCCGGCGCCCGTACGACCATCGACTCGCTGATGCCGGTGAGCACGGTGATCATCGGCGGGATCGCCCGACCGGGGTTGACCAGGGTCTGTAGCGTGCCGAGGCATTCACCGGCGCGGACCTTGACCATGCCGATTTCGGTGATGAGATCTGTGTTGCGATCGCCTCCGGTGGTCTCGATGTCGAGTACGCAGAACGTGACATCGGAGAGAGGAGTGCCGAGGTCGTCGAAGGACCGCTGCCCGCCGGCTGCTGTGCGCATTGTCACAGTCGATCACGAACAAGTGTTCGAAGTCAAGAACAATCTGCGCTGCTTAGCTCAGTGCAGCGTTTGGCGACTGCGGCCCCGTATGGGGGCGCCAGTCATCAGACGTAGTCATCACGAAGGTGGGCTTGATGACTGCGGCACCTATGCGGGGCCTCAGTCGTCAAACGCTGTGGACCAGTTCCAAGTAGCGCGTAACTTCGATCGGTACAGTGTGCTCGTGAGTGGCGAACCTGCGGCCGACGTCCCGGATCAGGCGCTGCGGTCGGCACTCGAGTTTGCCGTTGGCATCGCCGCCGCCGGCAACAAGCTGCGGCCACCACTGGTGTTCCCCGTGGAGCTGAGGCGCTTTCTCCGCTTTCAGAAGCTGCCCGCCCCGGCTCTTGCCGAGGTTCGTAAGGCGGTCGACGGCGATGAAGATTTCCGCAAGCGCTTGGCCTCGGTGGCCACGACTGAGCTGGTCGACGAGGTCGGCCTGTTGTGGCTGTCGCGACCCGACGATTGGTCGAAGGCGATCGCGAAGCTGCTGCCCGAACATGTCGTCGACGACGAGGCGGCGCTGCGGCGCGAGGAGCGTCGCCGCATGGCAGCTCAGGAAGCTGCGGCACGCGGTCGTGCCGAGCTGTTGGGTCTGACTGCGGAACTTCAGCGCGAGCGTTCTGCCAAGGCCGCAGTCGCAACGGAGCGCGATCGGCTCCGCGGCGAGCTCGACGATGTTCGTCAACGCCTACGCGAGGCTCAACGCGCCGAGCATGCCACCGCGCAGTCGTTGGCCAAAGTCGAGTCCGAGTTGTTCGCGGCACGCAGCGCCGTACCGGAACCAAGCCCTCCGATGCCCCCACCGGCACCGCCCGACATCGATGCCGAAACGGTGCGCAGTTTGATCGACAACGCAGTGTCTGCATCGAACGACATCGCCAGGCTGTTGACCGCGGCCCTCGCCGAGATCCCCCCGGCGGGTGGCGCCGGCGAGGTCACGCCGGCGCAGAAGGCCACGCGAGCTCAGACGCGGCGCAAGCCGATCAAGCTTCCGGGCGGCGTGTTGGTCGGGTCGGCCGAGGCTGCCGAGTTTCTGTTGCGCTGCGCAGGGGTCAAGACCCTGATCGACGGTTACAACGTCGCCAAGTTGGGATGGCCGTCGCTCGACCTCAACCAGCAACGCGACCAGTGTGTCGTCGCCGCCGAGAACATGGCCAAGCGTTGGAAAATGGCGATGACCATCGTCTTCGACGGCGCCACAGTCGAGGGCGCGCACACGTCGGCACGACGGCGAGTTCAGATCGTGTATTCGCCCGCAGGGGTGTCGGCCGACGACGTGCTGCGCGCCGAAGTCGCAGCCATCGAGGTCTCCAAGCCGGTGGTGGTCGTGACCAACGATCGGGAGATCATCGCCGACGTTGCCGCAGCGGGAGCCAACACCGTCTCGTCAGACGACTTCCTGGTGCTGCTGCGCCGCTGATGGCTGTCACACCCCTTTGGGATGATGCACGTGGGTGGAGCCCGAACAGCAAGGACGTGTCATGGAAGCACACACAACATCACTGATCATCTCGTGCGACACATGTTGCATGCGCACCACGGCGACGTGTGCCGACTGCGTCGTCACACACGTGCTGTCTCCGGCAACTCACGAGCCGGTGGCGCTCGACGAAGAAGAAATGCGTGTGGTGCGTTTGCTGGTACGAGCCGGAATGATGCCTACGCTGCGTCACAGTGAGACCGACGCTGTCGCCGCCTTCCATTGACGCCGCGTACATGCGTCAACTCGTCGAGATCGCCGAGCAGCACGACATAACGCACGTTGGTGTGTGTGACGGTGAGATCCTGCAGCGGGCCCGCGCCGAACTGATTCGCCGCAAGGACGCCGGCCTGCACGATGGTCTGCAGTTCACCTACAAGAACCCGCGACGGTCCACCGACCCCCAACGCGCTGTGGCCGGTGCGCAGGCCGTGCTGGTCGCAGCGCGTTCGTACTACAGCGAGCAAGTCGATGCGCCACCGGGCGCTCAGGGACGCGTCGCCCGGTACGCGTGGACCGACCACTACGCGCCGCTGCGCGTGGGGCTGCGCGCCGTCGCACGTAAGTTGCGGGGCGACGGTTGGCGGGCGGTCGTGTTCGCCGACGACAACTCCATCGTCGATCGCGAGGTGGCGTACAAGGCCGGCATCGGTTGGTTCGGCAAGAACGCCAACATCTTGCTGCCGGCGGCCGGAAGCTGGTTCGTGCTGGGTTGCGTTGTCACCACCGCCCCGCTGCCAATCGCGCAGGCACCCGTCGCGGATGGTTGTGGCTCCTGTCGGCGATGCCTCGATGCGTGTCCGACCGGTGCGATCATCGCACCAGGAGTGATCGACGCCGGCCGCTGCTTGGCCTGGATCATCCAGAAGCCGGGTGTGATGGATCGCCGATGGCGGGCTGCGATCGGCGATCGCATCTACGGATGCGACGATTGCCAGACCGTGTGCCCGCCGACCGTGCGATTTGCCGGCAAGCATCGTGCGCCTCCTGCGGCAATCGAGCCGTGGGTGTCGCTGATCGAGATCCTCGATGCCGACGATGCGCAGGTGCTGCAACGATGGGGACGTTGGTACGTGGCCGATCGCGACCCCCGGTGGGTCCGTCGCAATGCACTGGTTGCACTGGGCAACGTCGGTCGCGCCGATGACGCCGAGGTTCGCCGCTGCCTGGTCGCGTACCTGGCGCATTCCGATTCGATGTTGCGCATCCACGCGGTGTGGGCCGCACGTCGCATCGGTCTCGATTCGTTGTTGCCGACCGACGACATCGATCCGCTGGTCCTCGACGAGATGGTGGCACCACTGTGAAGCATCTGCTCGTGACCAACGACTTCCCTCCCAAGATCGGCGGCATCCAGTCACTGCTGTGGGAGTGGTGGCGAAGACTGCCATCGCAATCGTTCGCCGTGCTGACCAGTCCGTACGACGGCGCCGCCGCCTTCGATGCCCAGCAGCCGTTTCACATCGAACGCACCCGCGAACCCGTTCTGCTGCCGCATCCGTGGATGGTGACGCGGATCAACGAGATGGCGGAACGGGTAGGTGCTGATCTCATCGTGCTCGATCCTGCCGTGCCGTTGGGACTCGTTGGTCCGTCGCTGCGCCTGCCGTACGACGTCGTTCTCCACGGTGCCGAAGTCACCGTGCCCGGCCGGTTGCCGGGCACCAAGCAATCGCTGTCCTACGTGCTCCGGGGGGCGCGGCACATCGTCGCCGCCGGCAACTATCCGGCGCGCGAGGCCGAACGCGCCGTCGGGCGCAGCTTGCCGATCACGGTCGTGCCGCCCGGTGTCGACACCGATCGATTCCGGCCCCTCACCGACCTCGAGCGTGTTGTGGCGAGGTCGCGATTCGGCCTGCCGACCGACGCCGAACTGATCGTCAGCATCAGCAGGCTGGTTCCGCGCAAGGGATTCGACACGGCCATCCGTGCTGCCGCGATCCTGCGGCAGTCGCGGCCGAATCTGTTGCTGGCGATCTCGGGCGGCGGACGCGACGAACAGCGCCTGCGCCGACTGGTCAACGAGCTCGGCGCACCGGTGCGCTTCTTGGGCAGGGTCGGCAACGACGATCTGCCTGCGTTGTACGGATGTGCCGACGTGTACACGATGCTCTGTCGCAACCGCTGGGCCGGCCTCGAGCAAGAGGGGTTCGGCATCGTGTTCCTGGAATCCGCAGCGTGCGAGGTTCCGCAGGTTGCCGGCGACTCTGGTGGGGCGGAAGATGCCGTCGTCGACGGCGTTACCGGTGTGATGATTCGCCACGCCGACGACCCCCGCGAGGCGGCGCGCGCCTTCGAGCATCTGCTCGACGACCCGAGCCTGCGGCGCAGCATGGGAGTTGCCGGCCGCCGGCGGGCGGTCGACGAGTTCTCGTACGACGGGCTGTCCCAGCGGCTGGGCGTTTCGTTGGGTGCCATCCCGTGATCGTGCTGACATGATGGCCGGTCGATGACGAACGACGGCGCAGACCAGCCAGGCGCGGGTGTCGTCCGCCTCGACGTGGCGGGTACGGCGTTGTTCTTGACCGCCCTTTCCGTCGCCATTCCGTTCAGGAACCATCGGTTCGCCCAGTTCCTGATCGGCGGCGTTTCGATGGTGCTGTTCGCCATGGGTGTAGCCACCGCGTTGTGGGCGTACACCCGCGCTCTCGACCGCTCGCGAGTGGAAGAGGTGGGCGTTGCCAACCTGTTCTTGCTGACCGGAGGCACCGCACCGAAGGTGGTCGGTCGAACGATGTCGACGGCACTGATCGTGCAGGTCGTCGCGGCCGTCGGTGGAGCATGGATCGGTGTCGTCGGTCTTGATCAAGGCCAGCTCAACGCCCTCGCATTCGGTGTGCTCGTGCCGATGTTCGGAGTCGGGATGAACGGCGCCTGGGCGGCTCGGCACGGCTCATACGGTCCTCGAGTTGGCAAGGCTGTGTCACCCACCGATCCCAAGATCGACTAGAACAGAGCCATGGCTGAAACGGCGTCACAGACCACCACGATTGCGGCTCCACCCGAACGCGTGTGGGCAATCGCAGCCGACGTCGAGCACTACCCGGAATGGGCGAAGGACGTCAAAGATGTCGTCGTTCGCTCTCGCGACGATCAGGGTCGCCCGACCGAGGTGGAATTCAGGGCATCTGCGCTGGGGCGAAGCACCCACTACACGCTGAGCTATGACTACAGCGACGCCCCGGCCGTGTTGGCATGGAGCATGCTGCGTGGCGACATCATGCGCACCATCGATGGTGCATACCACTTCTCGCCGACGACCGACGGCGGCACCGAGGTGCGCTACGACCTCATCATCGATCTTGTGGTCCCGCTGCCAGGCTTCGTGAAGCGTCGCGCCGAGGTGCGGATTCTCAACACCGTTCGCGAGCTCAAGGTCCGCGCCGAGTCGTGAGCCGCCGTCGCATCGGTATCGATGTCGGAGGCACGAAATGTCTCGGGGTCGTCCTAGATGAAGCCGGTGAGGTGATCGAGGAGCAGCGCCGGCCGACGCCGCCGGGAACCGAAGCGTTCGTCGATACCCTCGCTGAGCTGGCCGGTGCCCTGGGAGTGACCGACTCGCTCGGTATCGGTGTGCCCGGCATGGTCACGCGCAGCGGCGTGATCAAGGCCTCGCCGAACCTGATCGACATCACCGATTTCGAGGTCGGCCGGATGATGTCCGAGCGGCTCGGCTTTCCCGTCGAGGTCGGCAACGACGCCACGTGTGCCGCAGCCGCGGAGTGGAAGGTCGGCGTGGCCCGCGGTGTCTCCGACATGGTCATGGTCACCCTCGGCACGGGCATCGGCGGGGGAGTCGTCGCCGGTGGCCATCTCATTCGTGGGGCCAACGGATTCACGGGCGAGATCGGCCACATGGTGGTCGACCCCGACGGTTTGCCGTGTCCGTGTGGTCGTCGAGGGTGTTGGGAGCGTTACGCGTCCGGCAGTGGCCTGGCACGCCTCGCTCGCGAAGCTGCCACCGGCAAGCGTCTTCGTCGTGTGCTGCAGTTGGCGGGCGGCGACCCTTTCAACGTGCGCGGCGAGAACGTACAAGCAGCTGCACGCGAGGGCGACGCCGAGGCACTCGGTGTGATCGATCTGTTCGGGTACTGGGTTGCGCTCGGCCTCAACAACCTGACCAACCTGCTCGATCCCGAGATGTTCGTCCTCGGCGGCGGTCTGGCTGCCTCTGGCGACCTGTACCTGGGTCCCATCCAGAAGTGGTTCACCGAGTTGCTCTACGCAGCAGATCTGCGACCTCATCCGCAGGTGGTCTTCGCCTCCCTGGGCGAGCGCGCCGGTGCCGTCGGCGCCGCCCTGATGACCGAGCTCCACTGACCGCGCCGGCTTTGAGCGCTGGCGAGCTGTGAGTCGGATCGCGCGTCGGGCGCGACACCCGACTCACACCGGTTGCAATCGCGCCTGAATCGTCACAGACGATTCGGGAGCAGGCGGGCTGTCGTGCGGCGCACCACAAGGCTCGGCGACATCAGCACCGCGGTCAGCTCGTCCCGATCGTTGATGGCATCGATCAGCATCGTCGCTGCGACGGCTCCCATCTCGCGTCGCGGCTGATCGATGGTCGTCAGCCCGATGTGGTTCAGCGCAGCGAGTGAGGTGTTGTCGAATCCGACCACGGCGATGTCGTCGGGCACGACCAGCCCGCCGCGCTCGATCACGTCGATCGCGCCGACCGCGGAGAGATCGTTAGCCGTGAAGATCGCGGTCGGCAGCACGCCGCCGCGCAGCAACCGCTCGACTCCGTGAGCACCGGCCTCCTCGGTGAAGTCGCCCGTTATCACCTGCGCCGTGTCGCCAAGTCCGAGCACGCGCATCGTCCGTAGATAGCCGGCGCGGCGCGGCGCGGCGCCCGCTCCCTTTCCGCCGTCGATGTGGGCGATGCGCCGGTGACCGAGTTCGTGCAGGTGCTCAACCGCCATGCGGGCGCCGTCGGCGTCGTCAGTGGTGACGGTGCCGATGCCCGACTTGTTGAAAGCGCGGCCCACCGAGACCAGTGCCACCTCGGCCGCGACCGACTCGAGCCTGGCAACGGGCAACCGGCAGCCGGCGACGATGACGCCGTCGACCCGCGACGCCAAAAACGTGTCGACGGCGCGCGACTCCAGCCGTGCGCTTCGCCGTCCACTGGCCAAGATGAGTTGGTAGCCGTGTCGTTCGGCAGCCGCGTGGATGCCATCGGTCACTTCGGCAAACCACGGGTTGTGCAGGTCGTTCAGCAGCACGCCGATCGTCATGGTCTTGCGCGATGCGAGGTTCCTGGCCATCAGGTTCGGTCGGTAACCGAGCTTGGCGGCAGCGGCCGTGACCCGGCGACGCGATTCAATGCTGACGCGCGGCGAGTCACGCATGACCAACGACACCAAGGCCCGCGACACGCCGGCAATCTCAGCCACGTCTTCCAAGGTCGGGGCACTGTTTCGTCGTGTGCTGGGCACCGCGGCCAAGCTAGTTCACTTGACACCACCGCTGAGACGTCTAGAGTTGGAGCGCTCTAACTGAACGAGGGGACAGAATGATCGACCGCATTGCCGCAGCACCGATCTCGTGGGGCATCTGTGAAGTGCCCGGCTGGGGCTTGCAAATGTCGCCGAGTCGCATTCTGGGCGAGATGGCCGATCTCGGAATCACCAAGACGGAGCTGGGGGCGCTTGGCTGGCTGCCCGACGACATCGCCGAACTGCGGCCCCTGCTCGATCTGCACCACATGTCGATCCTCGGTGGTTTCGTGCCATTGGTGCTGCACCATGGCACGTCTCATCCCGGGTCGGTCGAGGCTGCACATGCCGCCGCCAAGACGCAGTCCGATGCGGGCGGGCAGTACTTCGTTGCCGCCGTCATCGCCAGCATGGAGGCATGGGATCGACCGACCCTCGACGCGGCGGAGTGGTCGAACCTTTTCCAGGGAATCGACGAGACCGGCAAGATCGCGGCCGAGTACGGGCTGACCCAGGTCGTGCATCCTCACGTCAA
>JANOCR010000155.1:0-8891 GCA_031412355.1 Ilumatobacteraceae bacterium
TCGACGGCGTGCCGATAGGGGTCAAGCCCGGTCTGGTCTACTACCTGCTCAACAAGCCGTCTGGCGTCGTCACAACTGCCAGCGATACGCACGGTCGCCAGACCGTGGTCGCACTGGTGCCCGAGGAGCCACGCGTGTTTCCGGTCGGGCGGCTCGACATCGATACCGAAGGTCTGCTGATGCTGACCAACGACGGCGACCTGGCCCAGCGCTTGACCCACCCGAGCCACGGGGTCGAAAAGGAGTACCTCGCCGAGGTGGCCGAAGGCAACGTCTCCCAGGGCAAGCTTCGCCAGCTCCGCCAGGGGATCGAACTCGACGACGGTGTGACCGCGCCGGCCAAGGTGTCGCAACCGAGCCCGGGCGTGTTGCGCCTGACGATCCACGAGGGCCGCAACCGCCAGGTGCGCCGGATGTGCGAGGCAATCGGTCACCCTGTGAATCGGCTGGTGCGCGTCAGGATCGGAACCTTGCGTGACGCAGCCCTCGGTCCCGGAGAGTGGCGCGAGCTCACCATCAGTGAAGTGCGGGCCCTGATCGAGAGCGTGGGTGTCGCCGGCTCGCAGCTACGCTGACCAGCCATGCCCAATGTTCGGCGTGCCAACGTGGCTGGTCTTGGCCTGATCGGTGGCTCCATCGCGCTCGCGCTGCGCGAGCGTGGCTGGCACGTGACCGGCGACGACCTGGATCCGACGCGGGTCGAGCGCGCCATCGCCATGCACGCGATCGACACGGGCGGCTTCGACCCCTCTGCCGACATCACGTTCGTGGCGACGCCGGTGCTGGCGATCGTCGACCAGGTCAAGCGGGCCCTTGCCGACTCGAAGGGCCTGGTGACCGATGTCGGCAGCGTCAAGAGTGGGATCACCGCAGCGATCGACGATCCGCGCTTCGTCGGCGGCCACCCGATGGCCGGTAGCGAGCTCGACGGTTTCGACGGTGCCGATGCCTCGATGTTCGAAGGAGCCGTGTGGGTGCTGACGCCGACACCGGCGACGGCCGACAGCACCTTCAGCCAGGTTGCCGCCGTCGTGGCTGACCTGGGCGCGGATGTCGTCGCCCTGCCTGCAGACCGCCACGATCAGGTCGTCGCGGTCATCAGCCACGTGCCGCATCTCGCCGCGGCAACCCTGATGGGTCTGGCCAGCGATCGCGCCGAAGAGCACGCTGCGCTACTGCGCCTCGCCGCCGGCGGCTTCCGCGACATGACCCGCATCGCGTCGGGCCATCCGTCGATCTGGCTCGACATCTGCGCCGAGAACCGGCCGGCCATCCTGTCGGCACTCGACGGATTGATCGATGGTCTCGAGTCGATGCGCGACGTGGTCGACCGAGACGACCGATCCGCCCTCTTCGACCGCCTGCAGCACGCCCGCGAGGCCCGCGCCAACCTGCCCAGCAGGGTGAATCAGCCGAGCGAACTGGCAGAGGTCCGAATTCCGATCCCCGACCGCCCGGGAGCGGCCGCCGAGGTGTTCACCCTCGCCGCCGAACTAGGCGTCAACATTGCCAGCTTTGAAGTGGTGCACAGCGTCGAGGGCAACCGCGGTGTCGCGGTGGTGCTGGTCGACGTTGCCACCGCCGAGTTGTACCGCGGTGGCTTGATGGCTCGCGGCTATCGCCCAGCAGTCCAACGGCTGGCGTAGTGGCCAGCCATATCGTGACGCCGCTGCTGCATCCGATCGATGCGGTCGTAACCGTCCCAGGATCGAAGAGCATCGCCAACCGCGCCCTGGTCTGTGCGGCGTTGGCCGACGGGGCGTCGACATTGCACAACCTGCCCGACGGCGACGACACCGAGGCGATGCTGCAATGCCTGCGCCAGTTGGGCGTCGACGTCGAACGTGGCGAACTTGTCGGCTCGGCGACCATCGTCGGTACCGCCGGCGTGTTGCCGCCCGGCCCGCTGACGCTGCCCACCCGGCTGGCCGGCACGACATCTCGATTCGTCACCGCCCTAGCTGCACTGGGGCCAGGTCCGTATGTGATCGACGGCCATCCGCCACTGCGCGCTCGTCCGATGGCGCCGTTGCACGACGCCCTGGTGGCCCTCGGCGCGACCGTGCAGCCAGGCGAGCGGTGGGGTCATCTGCCTGTGACGATCACAGGACCGCTTCGTGGCGTCGACCGCATTGAGGTGCGCGGCGACATCAGCAGCCAGTTCGTGACCGCATTGATGCTGATCGGACCGTACATGCCCGGGGGACTGCGCATCGAGATCAGCGGACCGTTGGTGTCGCGTCCGTATGTGCAGATCACCAAGGCGGTCATGGCCGACTTCGGTCACGATGCCGTCACGATCGGCGACGGCTTGATCGAGGTCGCGGCCGGCGGGTACCGCCCCCGTGACTTCGTGATCGAACCCGACGCCAGTTCGGCGAGCTACCCGCTGGCGGCTGCGGCGATCTGCCGTGGTCGAGTCGAGGTGCCGGGGCTGACCAAGGCCTCGATTCAAGGCGACGGAGAGTTCTGTGAGGTGCTGGCGATGATGGGTTGCACATCGCTGCGCGACCAGCACTCGACGGTCGTGCAGAGCGGCGACGGCCTGCACGGCGTCGACATCGACATGGTCGACCTTTCGGACCTGGTGCCCACCCTTGCAGCCGTGGCCCTGTTTGCCGACAGCCCGACGCGCATCCGAGGTGTCGGGTTCATACGCGCCAAGGAGAGCGATCGACTAGGAGAGCTGTGCCGGGAGTTGCGCAAGCTCGGAGCAGCCGCCAACGAGACCGACAACGGGCTGACGATCGAACCATCAGCGTTGCACGCCGCGCTGCTGCACACCCACGATGACCATCGTTTGGCGATGTCGTTCGGGCTGGTCGGCCTGCGCGTTCCCGGTCTCGAAGTCGACGACTGCGACGTGGTGACCAAAAGTTGGCCGGGGTTCTGGGACGTACTCGGGGGAATGCGGTGAGCGACAGAATGGTGATTGCGGCTTTCGACGTCGACGGCACGTTGACGACTCGCGATTGCGTACGGCCATTCCTCGAGCGCGCCGCCGGTCGCCACCGGTTGATCACCTCGCTGATGCGCCGGCCGGTGGCCACAGTCGTGGCCGCAGCGCGACGCGACCGCGATCGGTTCAAGGAGATCATCGTCGGCGGGTCACTGCGCGGCAAGCTGATTGCCGACGTCGAGACGATCGGCGAGCAGTTCGCCCAGTTCGTGCTCGTCAACTGGCTGCGGCCCGACACGCTGCGGCGGTTGCGTTGGCACCAACGGTCGGGGCATCGCACCGTGATCGTGTCGGCTTCGCTGGCCGCATACCTCCGACCCCTCGCGCTGCGCCTGGGAATCGACGACGTGCTCTGCACCGACTCGATTCGGTCCGGCGATCGCTATGGCGACCGGCTCGACGGCCCGAATTGTCGAGCCGACGAAAAGCGGCGTCGACTCGATCGGTTTCTGGAAGAACGGCGATGGGCCCATGCCGAGGTGTGGGCTTACGGCGACAGTGCCGGCGATCGCCAACTGCTCGCCCGCGCCGATCACGCGGTATGGGTCAACGGCGCAACCATCTCGGAAGTCCCCGAGGTGGTTGCCGGATGACAGCCGCCCTTCTCCGGCAGGCGCGCCCGAAGCAATGGGTCAAGAACCTGCTGGTGTTCGCAGCGCCCGGCGCAGCGGGAGTGCTGGACAACGGTTCGTCGTTGTGGCGCACCGTCGTCACCTTCGCCGCGTTCTGCTTGGCCAGCAGCGGGACGTACTTCTGGAACGACCTGCTCGACGCAGAGAACGATCGCAACCACCCCACGAAGCAGCATCGACCCATCGCCAGTGGCGCGATACCCACAACGACGGGTCGCATCACCGGCACCGTGTTGTTGTTGGCTGGGATCGGGCTGGCCGCGACGACGCGCTGGGAGACCGCTGTGGTCGTCGCCGGGTACGTCGCGTTGACGAGTCTGTACAGCACGGTGTTGAAGCACGTCGCGGTCGTCGACCTCGTTGCCGTCGCTGCCGGGTTCGTCCTGCGCGCCGCTGCTGGAGCGGTCGCGACCGATGTGACGATGAGTAAGTGGTTCTCACTGACCACGTCGTTTGCGTCACTGTTCATCGTCGCCGGCAAGCGCTACGCCGAGCTACGTGATCTTGGTGACGACGCCCAGACCCGATCGACCCTTGACGACTACTCGCTCGGCTTCCTCCGTATCGTGCTGTCGGTCAGCTGCGGAGCAGCCCTGGTGACCTATTGCATCTGGGCATTCGACACCCGCGAGATAGCCGACACGACCTTGCCGTTCTACGAGCTGTCGATCATCCCCATGGGCACCGCGCTGCTGCGGTACACATTGATCCTCGAGCAGGGGCACGGCGCCGCACCCGAGGAGAT
This sequence comes from Ilumatobacteraceae bacterium, assembly GCA_031412355.1. Taxonomy (GTDB): domain Bacteria; phylum Actinomycetota; class Acidimicrobiia; order Acidimicrobiales; family Ilumatobacteraceae; genus JAENVT01. The sequence goes on from JANOCR010000155.1 coordinate 4,337, forward strand.
CTTCGCTCATGATCGAGTGTTGCAGTCGCTGGGTCTGATCTGGATAGCAGTCTTCGGACTCGGGGTCTACTTCGCGTGAGCCGGCCCCCGCTCAACGAGGTGTTGGCCGCGATCGAAGGGGTCGACGGCTGGTTGAGCGAGGAACAAGCAGCGAGGTTGTACGACGCGGCAACTGCGACCACTTCGGGCGATCAGATCGTGGAGATCGGCAGTTACCGGGGACGTAGCACGATCGTGCTGGCCAGTGCAGCGACCGAGGGCGTCGCCGTCGTTGCCATCGATCCGCATGCCGGCAACGATCGCGGTCCGCAAGAGATCAGCGGGTTCGAAACGCAAGCCGCCGACGACCACAGGGTGTTCATGTCCAATCTCGCCGCCGCAGGTGTATATCAGCGCGTGCACCACGTTCGCGAATTCAGCCATCGCGCGCACGACTCGGTGCGGGGGCCGATCTCCGTGCTGTTCATCGATGGGGCGCACCGCTACGGCCCGGCGCGCGCTGACATTCGCTCGTGGGGGAGACGTGTCGAGCCGGATGGCACCATGTTGATCCACGATTCTTTCTCGTCGGTCGGTGTCACGTTGGCCATCTGTCGTGAGCTCCTGTTCGGGGATCGGTTCCGATACGTCGGTCGATCGCGCTCGCTCGCCGAGTACCGCGCCGATCTGCAGGCAGGTTGGCCGCCGCGGCTGGGCAACGCTCTGCGCCAGATCGCACAACTGCCGTGGTTCGCCAAGAACCTCGCCCTCAAGGTGCTCCTGACATTGCGCCTCGGCCGGATCATGAAGCGGGTGTCGAGCCGGCAGCCGGAGTGGCCGTACTAGGCAAGCCGTTGGGCTGGCGGCATACTGGACCCATGACTGATCACAACGGGAACCCCATCGAATCGTCCACCGACGACGAACTGACTCCCGACGAGGTCGAGCTCGAGGCATACGACCTCGACGGCGACGGCAAGATCTCTATCGTCGAGGCGGAGCGGGCCCGACTCGGCCTGCTCGACGCACGATTGGAGGAGATCGCCGAAGAGGGTGGCGTGAAGGGCTCGCTGGCTGAAGCCGCCCACAAGGTCGTCGACAAGCTCGACAACGACGGGTGACGAAGCAGATCACGATCGGGGTGCGCCATGGCCGTACAGCCGGCAGCTCGCGAATCCGCCACCGGTAGTTCGGTCCTGGCTGCCATCGGTGCGACACCGCTGGTCGATCTGTCCCGGGTGCTAGGCGGTATCGACGGCCGGGTGCTTGCCAAGCTCGAGTACCTCAACCCGGGAGGGTCGAAGAAGGACCGAATCGCACTGCGGATGATCGAGGACGCAGAGGCATGTGGCGATCTGCGGCCGGGTCAGACGGTCGTCGAACTGACGAGTGGCAATACAGGCACAGGCCTGGCAATCGTCTGCGCGGTCAAGGGGTACCCATTCGTCGCCGTGATGTCGGCAGGCAACAGCAGGGAGCGAGCGCAGATGATGCGCGCCCTCGGCGCCGAGGTCGTGCTTGTCGAGCAACAGCAGGGCTCGCTCGATGGGCACGTATCGGGCGACGATCTGGCGCTCGTCGAGCTGGTCGCTGCCCGCCTCGCGACCGAGCGTCAGGCGTTCAGGGCCGATCAGTTTCACCTGGCGGGGAACCCGGCCGCCCATCACGACGGGACCGCGGCCGAGATCTGGGCACAGTCCCGTGGACAGGTCGACGTGTTCTGCGAGTTTGTCGGCACGGGTGGCACCTTCGCCGGCGTCGCCGCCTTCCTGAAAGCCCGGAACCCGGCGATCGCCTGTTACGTGGTCGAGCCGACGGGCGCTGCCGTGCTGGGCGGCGCGGAATTGATCGACGCGGCGGCACACCGGATACAGGGCGGCGGCTATTCGATGCCGTCGCTGCCATTGGTGCAGCCCGACCTCGCCGACGGCTACCTGGCGGTCAGCGACGTCGACGCCATCGACGGCGCCCGGCGGCTGGCTCGCCGAGAAGGCATTATCGCCGGGTTCTCGGCCGGCGCATGCCTCGCCGCTGCGGAGCAGATGTTGCGGGGCCGCCACGCTGGTCAGACCGTGGTGATCGTGCTGGCCGATTCGGGCATGAAGTATCTCAGCACCGACCTGTGGGACGGCTAGGTTCGCTGCAGTCGAGTCCGCCGCTGGCGGACCTTTGGGGGACGAGCGTTGGCCTGAAGTACCTCGCCGGGGACCTTTATCTCGCTGCACCGTAAGCTGCGAACTTTTATGAAGGTGGTCGCGGCACCACCGTCGCTGAGACGGTCAGCGTGTGACAACTCGCGTCTGGGGACTTGTCGAACCAGAAAATCAGTGGGTAGGGCCTGAGGTTTCGGTCCGCTCAATCGCACAATGTAGTGAGCAGATGCTTCAGTCGAACGAGAGCGCGAACAGGTTGTCGTAGGCGAGGCCCCACGGTGGGCGGAGGAACCCCAGGGCTCTGACATCCTCGTACCAGTGTGACAAAGGACTTCGGCGGGAGAACGAGCCGCCACCGACCACCCGCGCCAGTCGCCCGACCGTCGCTTCGGCCAGTTCTGCGACGGTCTCCTTGGCGCACAGCGCCGCGAAGCGCGCCGACGGATCGGCGGCTTCGAGGGCACGCAACGAGCCTTCGTAGGCCTGCACCGCCAACCAATGATCGCTGACTGCTCGAGTCCATTCGACCTGCTCATACGGTCGCATCTCAGCCGACTTCGGACCCAGCTGACACTTGGCGACCGCGACCGCTTCGTCGAGGACGCCGAGGATCGAGGCGGTGAACAACGTGGCGATGAAGGCGCCGGCACCTGCGGTGATGTCGCTCAACGGACCGGCGTGGGCCAGCCGCACGCCGTGGGCGCGGTCGAGTCGCATTGCATGACTCTGTGTGGCGGCCATGCCGACACCGTCCCACTCGGCAAGCAGGGTCCACCCCGATGAGCCATCCCATTGCCGGCCACGCGCGTCGAGCGCGAAGACCGCCGGCTCCTCGCTTCCCTCGGGAATCGCGGTGGTGAGCATGTAGTCGGCAATTCCCGACCCACTCCCGAAGTGCTTGTCGCCTGAGACCGCGTACGACTGACCGACCATGAACGAGTCGTCGCTGGTGGGTGCCGCCGTGGCCCGTGTACGGGCGATGTCGCCGCCGCTGCCGGGTTCGGACGTGATCGTGCCCCACTGTGCGCCCTGGGCAGCGCTGGTCAGCACGGCCTGACGTTGCGTCTCCCATTCCGGTTGGGATGGATCAGGGTTGCACAGCCAGTAGCCCAGGACCGCAGGATGCATTGCCGACACCAGGCTGACTGCAGGATCCGCCGTCGCCAGCAGCCGGATCTGATCGCAGACGATGCGGCCAGACGATGCCATGTCCTGCCACAAGCCCCCCATCTCCACCGGCACAACGGCGCGCAACAATCCGGCATCTCGCAATGCGTCGAAGTCTGCCTGGTCAAGATGCCGGCGGGCCTGGCGTTCGCCGCGTTGAGACTTCCAGGTGTCGACGATCGACTGTACGTCCGCGCGGAGAGAGGCGACGGTTGCTGTCATGAGCGCCCACTGTAGAACCCCTGTTTGGCGCTATCGCAGTTTGAAGGGCCTGCGTGCCGGGTATTCACACGGATCGTGAACAGAGTCCTGCCTGTGAAGCCCTTCGACACCCTCGACAGCTATGTCGCGTCCGGAGGTGGCGCAGGCCTCAGCGCCGCCGGCAGCGTGTCGCCCGAGACGATCATCGAGGAGCTCGCCGCCTCTGGGCTGCGCGGACGTGGCGGGGCCGGGTTCCCCACGGGCGAGAAGTGGCGCACGATCAAGTCGTTCGCTTCGCCGGTGCTGCGCACCTCAGTCGTCGTAAACGCGGCGGAGGGTGAGCCCGGAACGTTCAAGGATCGGTCGATCTTGCGGACAAACCCATATGCGGTGCTCGAGGGAGCGCTGATCGCAGCACGAGCCATGGATGCGAAGTCGGTCGTGATCGCCACGAAAGGTACGTTCATCGACGAGTTGAAGCGCCTGCGCACTGCGATCACGGAGATCGAGTCAGCGGGCTGGCTCGGAGATGTCGAGGTTCGACTCGTCGAGGGCCCGTCGGAGTACCTGTATGGCGAGGAAACAGCGCTGCTCGAGGTGGTCGACGATCGACCGCCGTTCCCGCGCATCGCTCCACCGTTTCGACACGGGATCGTCGAGGTTGTCGAGTCGGCAAGCGAGGCCGACTCCGGCAGCGGTTTGGCCGCCGAGGTGCAGATGGCCGGTACCGACGAAAACAGCGCAGCGCCACCTGTCCTGGTCAACAACGTCGAGACGATGGCTAACGTCGCTGCGATCATCGCCAAGGGCGCGGCGTGGTTCAGAGAGCTCGGCACCGCCGACTCACCCGGAACCATCGTGTGCACCGTCACGGGCGATGTCGAGCACCCTGGCGTGTTCGAGGTGCCGATGGGCACCCCGTTGCGGGTCGTGATCGACACGGCCGCCGGTGGTGTGTTGCGTGGCGTCGACGTCGCCGCCGTGTTGGTCGGTGTCTCGAGCGCTGTGTTGACCGCCGACCAACTCGACACGGCACTCAGCTACGAGGCGATGGC
>JANOCR010000156.1:0-4547 GCA_031412355.1 Ilumatobacteraceae bacterium
GCTTCGGGTAGATCGATCGGCGAGCGGCCGTCGACGAGCCAGTCGGCCAGTACGGAGCCAATGCCCGGCCCGGTGAGGAAGCCCGTCGAGTTGAACCCGGCGGCGATGAAGAAGTTCTGCAGGTTTGGGGCCTCACCGAGGTGGTAGACGCCGTCGGGGGTGAAGCTCTCGGGGCCGCCGAAGAACAACCGGATGCCGGCGGTCGCGAGCGCGGGAATGCGCCGCATGGCAATCTCGTAGAACGGCCCGAGATGCTCCCAGTCATCTGGCAGCTGCACGAAGGCCGGGCCGTCGGGAATTCCTTGAGAATGCCACGGATAGCTGCCCGGCTCGAAGAACCCGACCATCAGCCCGTCGCCCTCGTTCTTGACGTACATCCAGTCGTCGGAGCTCTTGATGGTCGGCAAGCCGCGGGCGAGTCCCGGGATGCCTTCGGTGACCACGTAGTAGTGCGCGAGCGCCTGTAGCGGCACGTGCACGCCCGCCAACGCGGCAAGCTGCCGGCCCCACATCCCGCCGCAGTTGATCACATACTCCGCCTCGATCGATCCGGAGGGGGTGTCGACGCCGCTGACGCGCCTGCCGTCGTGTCGAATCGCATCGACCGGTGTGTTCTCGAAGATCTGCACACCGCGCTGCCGTGCTCCACGCGCCAGCGACATCGTCGTGTCCGTGGCGTTGCCTCGACCGTCGTCGGGATAGAACAACGATCCGACGAGTCCTTCGCGACGCAGCAGCGGATACATGTCGATCGTGCGATCGACATCGAGAACCTCGACCGCGATCTCATCGTGCTTGCTCACCGACGCTTGGCGAAGTAACTCTTCCCACCGGTCCGGATTGGTCGCCAGGTGCAGAGTTCCCGTCGGCTCCCACCCGGTCGACAGACCGGTATCGGCTTCCAACGTCTGGAAGACCTCGATGCTGCGCTTGACGACTTGACGCATGCCCGACGTGGGACGCGCCGTCGTGATGAGGCCTGCGGCGTGCCATGTGGTGCCCGACGTAAGTTGGTTGCGCTCGAGCAGCACGACGTCGGTCCAGCCGCGTTTGGCGAGGTGATACGCGACGCTGCAGCCGACAACACCTCCGCCGATGATCACTACCCGGGCGCGACTCGGCAATCCGTTCTCCATGCGTCGCATTCTGGTCGGTAGGTTGCGACCGACTCTCGCTCGACCGCTGCTACCGCATCAGTCGTTGAGGTTGTCGACGAGGAATGAGATCCGCACCAGCGCGCCCCACTCGTCGAGGTTGTCGCCCCGCAGACCGATAGACACGACGTCGAGCGCCTTGACATTGCGCAGCGTGCGACTCGCTTCAGCCAGCGCAGCCTTGACCGCGTCGTCGGAACTGACGCTCGATCGTCCGACCACCTCGATGATCTTGGTAACACTCATCACGCCTCCCTTGCTCGACGTCCCCACCGCCAAGTCTCGCGCACTGTTGATGACGAGCCGGAACGACTTCGACTCGCAGCTCGCATCCTGTTCGACGGCAAGGACCTCCTGGATGCGGACGCTCACGAGATCGCCGCAGCCATGGCGACGACAGTGCTCGGTCGCTTCGGCGAACTTCGCCCGGTGCGACTCCTCGGCTTGCGGGTCGTGCTGGAAATGCCGTCGTGAGGCTCTTCGACGGCGCGGGCCTGTCAGTTCGACGTGGGGAGCTGCTCCGACCGAGTCGGATGGATCAGCTTGTTGCCGGTGAATTCGCCACTCAGCACGCGGACCACGAGCTGGCCGTTGCTCAGTGATGCCTCGACGTCGGAACCGAATCCGTCGGGCGTCTCGATGAACCGCTCGTAGCCTCCATACTCCCACTCGTGAATCGCGTACTCACGTGGGCCGGCACTGCGCAACTCGGCCCAGAATCGAACGCCGTCGGCGGTGAGCTCGACCGACACGTCGTTCTCGGTGACGGCCGCGAACAGCGCGACGATGACGAACGCACCGGTGGTTTGGTAGGCGTTGACGGGCACACGTTGCGGAATCATCGAGCGGGCAGTTTCGGCCGTCGCTACTCGGACCTCTTCAGGAGATGGTCGGCTGGTCGACACGCTCGCGAGGTTACGCGCAGCAACGGACCTTGTCGACCGTTTCGGGCTCACCGGCTGACGTCTCGAATCCGATCGTCATTCAGCTGGGCGCGTAGCGTACGCGTCGCGGCGATGCCGGCCCCGGCGAGATCGAGGGCGGCGAGCGCGGCGCCGACCACCGGGCGGTCGTAGCACACGGCGCAGCGCGCTGTCGGCGCCACACGCCGTACCCCTGCCTGAATCCTGTCCACAAACGGCGCCGGAATTGCCGCGAGGATGCTGCCGCCGAGCACGACGGGAACATCCAGACGGGCAATTCGGAGCCGGCGAATTGCGGCGCAGGCGAACAACGCGACCTCGTCTGCCTGACGATTGAGGATGTCGATCGCGGCGCGGTCGCCGGCCACCGCCGCGGTGACCACGATCGGGGCGAGTTCGCGCAGTCGGTCTTTGTGAATCAGATGTTGGTGCAAGGCGATCGCCACGTCGGTGGCCCGTCGCCGCTCGAAGTGATCGGCAACATCGCGGCGCAGTCTGGTCGCTCCGACCCGGCCGTCCTCCGACCGCACAGCTGCACCGAGCGCGGCTAGACCAATATCGGACCCCCCGCCCCAGTCGCCGGTGATCCGGCCGAGTGACGCGAATCGCGCGTTGCGACCATCGGGCGAGCGTCCGACGCAGTTGATCCCCGCGCCGACAACCACGCCGATGCCCCAGCCCTCCTCGGCACCGGCGCGCAAGATGGCGAACGTGTCGTTGGCAACTGCGTTGTGCGCGGCTCGGCCGAGCCTGTCGATCGCGCGGTGCAGGGTGCGTTCCTCGGCCGGTAGATCCGCGCCAGCCATGAACCACGCTCCGAACTGGGCGATCTGTCTGTGCTTGCCAGCAAGGCCAGCGTCGTCACGTACGAGGTCGATCAGACCATCGACAACACGCAACGACTCGTCGAGGCCGAGCAGATGCGGTGACGAACCTGGCCCGCGAACTGCTGCGAGAACAGACCCGCGAGCGTCGAGCAGCGCGACGTCGGTCTTGGAGTTGCCGCCATCGATGGCGAGCACGGCGGTGCTCTTCACGCTCGAAACCGGGGGAGATGTGCGTCGTTTGCGACGAGAAGGTCGTCGAGCAGCTGTTCCGCCGGCTGGGTTTGGGCGATGAGAGGATGGGCCAGCAGGGCCAGGAAGGCCGTCTCGCGGTCGCCGGTCACCGCTGCCTGCACAGCGAGCCGCTCGTAGGTCGCAACAGCCGCGGCCAGTCCGCCCGTGGCGATGTGCAAACCCGTCGACACCGCCGGCGTGGCGCCCGAACGATTGATGTTGCAGGGAACTTCCACGATGGCGTCATCGGGTAGCTCCGGCAGTGCGCCGTTGTTGCGTACGTCGACAACCTGAATGTCGCCCGTGTCGTTCCACACAGCGGCCAGCAGTTGTACCGCGGCCTCGCTATAGAAGGCGCCGCCGCGTCGTGTCAACAGATCGGGTTTGGTGTCGACTGACGGGTCACGGTAGATCTCCAGCAGTTCGCGTTCGATGTCGGCGACTTCCTCTGCTCGCGTCCGCTCGTTGCGCTGCTCGCCGACGACGACATCGTGTTGATAGAAATAGCGCAGGTAGTACGACGGGATCGCACCCAGCGACTGCAGCAACCGCAGCGGCATGCCGACGCGGCCGGCGAGCTGCTCGCCGTATTCTTCGATCAGCGTCGGCAGGACGTCGTCGCCGCCGACGTCGACTGATCGGATCCACGTGAGGTGGTTCAGCCCGGCGTGGCCAAGTCGCACGTCGGCGGCGTCCACGTCCATCCAGCTGGCGAACAAGCGCTGGAAGCCGATCGCCACGTTGCACAAGCCCATCGCCCTGTGACCGTTGTCGAGCAGCGCGCGGGTCACGATCCCGACCGGGTTGGTGAAGTCGATGATCCATGCGTCACAAGCGGCGCGACGACGCACTTCGTCCGCGATGTCGAGAACCACCGGCACGGTTCGCAGAGCTTTGGCGAAGCCTCCTGCGCCGGTAGTTTCTTGACCGACGCAGCCGCACCGCAACGGGATGGTCTCGTCGAGGTGTCGAGCCGCCTGACCTCCGATCCGCAACTGCAGGAGCACGAAGTCGGCGCCGTCGACCGCCTCGGCAAGATCAGAGGTGGCGGTCATCGAGCCCGTCCATCCGTGACGGTTGGCGATCCGGGCACTCACGGCGGCGACGGGTTCGAGTCGGGTCGAGTCCGGATCGCACAGAACCAACTGGTCAACTTCGATCTCGCCCCGTAGTCGGGCGATCCCATCGACCAGCTCGGGCGTATAGGTGCTGCCGCCACCGACCACAGTGATCTTCATCGCTGTGCTGCTAGCGGCTGTGCTGCCATCGCCAGGTTTGCGCCGCCGATGCTTGCTTCAATACCAGGAACCATAGACGAGGCACGGGAGCTCGATGCCCACTGCCACTAACGCGAAATCGGACGCTCGGCGCCCCTCCCACCTGTCGTGATGTCATCGACTTGGGGAGGAGCG